>JBAXJV010000014.1:0-17797 GCA_037137675.1 bacterium
TTTGAGCCGCAAAGACGGCTCGGCGAGACGCCTCGCCCTACCTCGCGTACGATCACGCGGTTTTTGAGAACCAGACATGGGTAGGGCGAACCGGCCCGGTGAGCCGCTGAGGCTGATAAGGTGGCTATTTCGCGCCGGGAAACAGAACCTCAGCCGCACATGGGGGATGCTCAAAGCGCTTGCCAACATCGGTCGTGATGGCATATGGTGGATTCGTTGGAAGTATTGTAATTCTGAGCAGTAAGGAGCGGTGCGGCCATGTCAGATGCAGCTACAAACGTGAACGAGATAGCCATCGGCGCTCCGCCGGGACTTGCGCCCGGGTCGGCGCAGCAGAGTGGCGTATCAAAGAAGGTCGCGGTTCTGTTCGCTATGCTGGCGCTGGTTGCAACGCTGGTCTTTGCAGTCTTGCTGGGAACAATGTGGGCGGACTGGACCTATTATTGAGTTCTACGCTTGACTGAGCTCACGGCTGCGGCGGGTGGCAGCTCCGATCGTAGCCCGTAAAATCTCAGCCGTGGCTTGATTTTCCAGAACTTCACGTCCGGCGGCTGTTGTGCCGCGATGGGATGTGACGGCTTCAATCAGGCTGGCGGGGTCCGGGAACTTTTCGCTCAGAAGGCGCGCAGTGCCGCGCATTGTCTGCGTGGCGAGCGACAAGGCCGTGGCGTGTGGCAGCCCTTCCGCTTCGGCGCCGCGGACGAACTCGGTCAATACCCAGGCAAAAAAAGCGGGCCCGGAGCCGCTGAGCGCGGTTACTGCGTCGAACTGGGCTTCCGGTAACTCCTGCACTGGCCCGCAGCCTTCCAGAAGTTGTTGCGCGGTGTCGCGGTCGGCCTTGGTGGCGTGAGTGCCGCAGGCTATCGCGCACAGGCCTTCCCCGACAGTGCAGGCAAGGTTGGGCATCACGCGAATCAGCCGCGCTTTTGGAAGCAGGGCCTCGAGACGCTCGAGACGCTTGCCAGCCGCGATGGAAAGCACCAGATGATCAGCGCCGATGCACGGCGCCAAAGCTTGGCAGAGGGCGTCGAGCTGCTGCGGTTTGACGGCCAGCACCAGCGTTTGACAGGCGGCTGCAACGGCCCGGTTGTCGCCGGTTGTATGAATGCCCAGGCTCTGGTGGAGCTCGTGTAAACGTTCCGCGTTGAGATCAGCCGCATGAATTGAAGCCGGATCTGCCCCGGTGCGCAAGAGCCCGACGATAATACCCTCGGCCATTTTCCCGGCGCCGATAAACCCGATCATGTCAACCTCCGGGCCGCGCTCGTCTATTTCTTCTGGCTTGCGGCTTCCTTGATCAGCGCCAGGGCAATGACCTCGCGTTGAATCTGGTTGGTGCCCTCGTAAATTTGCGTGATCTTGGCGTCGCGCATCATTTTTTCGACCGGGTACTCTTTCATGTACCCGTATCCACCGAGCACCTGCACGGCATCGGTTGTGACGCGCATGGCCGTATCTGAGGCGAAGAGTTTTGCCATGGCCGAGATCTTGCTGACCTCCTTGGCTCCGGAGTCAATATGGCGCGCGGCGGCATACACCAGCGTGCGTGCAGCTTCCACCTGCGTAGCCATGTCGGCCAGCATGAATTGCACCCCCTGGAACGCCGCGATGGGTTTGCCGAATTGACGGCGTTCGCGGGCGTAGCGGACGGCCTCGTTCAGTGCGCCGGCGGCGATTCCGAGCGCCTGGGCGGCGACGCCCGGACGGGATTGATCGAGGGTCTTCATGGCTACGATGAAGCCCATGCCTTCCTTGCTCAGAAGGTTGGCTTTTGGAATGCGGCAGTCCTGGAAGACCAGTTCCCGCGTGGCCGAGGCGCGGATGCCCATTTTGTTCTCCTTCTTGCCGAAAGTGAAGCCGGGCGTGCCTTTTTCAACGATAAATGCCGATGCGCCGCGCGGGCCTTTGCTGCGGTTGGTGATCGCGATCACCGTATATACATCTGCCTCGCCGCCATTGGTGATCCACTGCTTCGTGCCATTAAGCACGTAGTGGTCGCCATCCAGCACGGCTGTGGTCTGGATGCCGCTGGCGTCGCTGCCAGCGCTCGCTTCTGTGAGACCGAAGGCGGCCATAGCCTGGCCTTTTGCAATGCGGGTAAGGTATTTCTGCTTTTGCTCCGCCGTGCCAAAGAGAATAATAGGGAAGGTGCCGAGTGCTGTAGCCGCCAGCGACAATGCGATGCCGGAGCAAACCTTGGAGAATTCTTCAACCGCGATGGAGAGCTCCATGACGCCGCCGCCCATGCCGCCGTAGGCTTCTTCGATGTAGAGGCCGCAAAGATCGGCGTCTGCGAATATTTTAATGATCTCGTGGGGAAATTCGTTGCTCTCGTCGTAGTGCGCCCGGATTGGTTTGATCTTCTCTTCGGCGATCTGACGGCTAAGATCGCGAATCATGACCTGTGTCTCACTTAGTCCGTAGTCCATGGGCGTTCCTTTTGGTGCGGGTTGTCACTGCATCCACGACCGCACATTGCCGCCGCAGACCAGTTCAAGATACACGCTGGCGCGCAGTTTGGCAAGCGTCGTAGCACGATTTTGGGAGTTCTTGCCATGACGAGGCGGTTTGTGTCATTCTGCGCCAAGAAGAAAATCCGTATTTTCGAATCATGAATAGCCTGCTCGAACGTGTTCAATCGCCCGCCGACCTGCAAAGTCTGAGCGTAGAGGAATTGCAGTCGCTGGCCGGCGAATTACGCGCCACTCTAATCAGCACCGTCAGCTGCACCGGCGGCCATCTGGCATCCAATCTGGGCGTGGTGGAACTTACGATTGCACTCTTAAAAATTTTTCAGCCGCCCGAGGACAAGGTGGTCTGGGACGTGAGTCATCAGACGTACGCCTGGAAGCTGTTGACCGGCCGCCGCGAACGCTTTTCGACGCTGCGCCAGACGGACGGGCTTTCAGGTTTTTTGCGGCGCGATGAGAGTCCCTGCGATGCTTTCGGAGCCGGACATTCTGGCACGGCGATCTCGGCAGCGCTGGGCCTGGCTGCAGCGCGTGACCGTTTGGACGGGCATGAACACGTGGTGGCGGTGGTGGGTGACGGGTCGCTCGGTTGCGGCATGTCATTTGAAGCGTTCAACAATCTGGGGAGCACTACGTCGCGGCTGATCGTGGTGCTCAACGACAACGAGATGTCCATTGCCGCCAATGTCGGGGCGATGTCGCGCTACCTCGGGCGGTTGCTCGTCAGCCCGCGCTACAATCGCTGGAAGCGGGGCTTCGAAAATTGGGCGCACCGTGTGGTGGGCGGGAATCGCCTGCTGCGTAAGGTCTATAGCCGCACCGAGGAGGCGATCAAAGGCTGCTTTCTGCGCAGCGGTATTTTCGAGGAATTCGGGCTGCGCTATGTAGGCCCCGTGGATGGTCACAACCTGCCCATACTGCTTGATGCGCTGCAATTGGCCCGCGACTCGAACGAGCCGATCTTAATTCATGTGGCTACGACCAAGGGTAAGGGGTATGCGCCGGCGGAGGCAGCGCCGGACCTCTGGCACAGCACGGGACCTTTCGATATCGAAAGCGGCATGCCCCTGCATACCGCTAGCGGCATGCCGGGCTACGCGCGGGTTTTTGGCGCTACGCTGGAGCGGTTGGCGGCCTCGGATTCGCGCATCGTGGCGATTACCGCCGCGATGGCAGCGGGAACTGGCTTGCAAGGCTTCGCCAAGCGCTTTCCAGGCCGCTTTTTCGACGTCGGGATTGCCGAGGAACATGCCGTGACTTTCGCGGCCGGGCTTGCCGCGCGTGGCCTTCGCCCGGTGCTGGCGGTGTATTCCACTTTTCTGCAGCGTGCTGTAGATCAGGTGATTCACGACGTGTGCCTGCAAAACCTGCCGGTTATTCTGGCGGTGGACCGGGCGGGGGTTGTGGGGGATGACGGACCGACCCACCACGGAGTGTTCGATTTGGCTTTGTTGCGCGGAATACCAAATCTGGTGCTGCTGCAGCCGAGGGATGAGGCAGAGCTGGCGCGCATGTTGCATGCGGCGGTAGGGTGGGGATGTCCGGTGGCGATTCGCTATCCCCGCGGGGCAGGCCCGCAAACCATTGTGCCGGAGCTTTTGGACGCGCTGCCGCTCGGGCAGGCTGAAGTTTTGCGCTCGGGCCGGTTGGTGCAACTCTGGGCGCTTGGCGATATGGTGCCTTTAGCCCAGAGCGTGGCCGCCATGCTGGCTCAGCGCGGATTTTCCGCCGGGGTTGTCAATGCGCGTTTTGTGCGACCGCTCGACAGGGCGCTGCTGGAGCGGCAGGCGGACCAGGCGATTGTGGTTGTAACATTGGAGAATGGCTTGCGCGACGGAGGCTTCGGGTCGGCCGTGGAAGAAGCGCTTGCCGACATCGGCTACGCCGGACGCACGCTGCGTGTTGGCTGGCCAAACGAATTTGTTCCGCATGGTGATCTGGCTACGCTCCACGTTCGCTACGGGCTCACTCCGGAAGCCGTGTTCGCGAAAATCACCCCGATGCTGAGCTAGGTTTTTTTCGTTTTCTTGATCTGCATCAAGGACTACACTCACAGAACGTGTAAGGATCGGAGCTGTTGACGCAATCAAAGCCTCTGCGGAGGCGGAAAAGGAAAAAGTTATGAGCGAGATGTTTTGTTATCAGTGCGAACAGACCGCGGGTGGAACTGGCTGTACCCGCGCAGGTGTCTGCGGTAAGGACGCTGTGACCGCAGCGCTGCAGGACTTGTTGCTATATGCCACTCAGGGAATTGCGCAGTACGCCCACCGCGCTGCAGTGTTAGGCGTGCGTGATTCAGCGCTGGACGTGTTTACAGTGCAGGCGCTTTTCAGCACGATTACGAACGTAAACTTTGATCCCGAGCGGCTGAAGGGACTTCTTAGTCAGGCGGCAGTGGTGCGCGATACAGCGCGCTCGATTTATCAAAAAGCCTGTGCTGCAAAGGGCACGGCACCCGAGGTTCTGGCTGGCCCGGCGGTCTGGAAGCCGGCCGGAGACCTTGACGGCTTAGTGGCCCAGGGCCGCGAAATCGGGTGGGAAAAACTCGCCGCGGCATACGGTCCGGATATCACCGGCTCGATTGCGTTGCTGACCTTCGGTCTTAAAGGAGTCGCCGCTTACGCCGAACATGCGCATATGCTGGGGCAGGATGATTCATCCGTATATGACGGCATCTATCGCGCGCTGGATTATCTGGCGACGCCGGGCCCGGCCCTGGACCGCTTGCTGGCGCTGGTGGACGAATGCGGCAAGATCAATTTGCGCGTGATGGAGCTGCTCGACGCGGCGAACTGCGGCGCCTACGGGCCGCGCGTTCCAACTGCGGTGCGCATTACGCCGGTCAAAGGCAAGGCGATTCTCGTTTCCGGCCATACGCTCAAAGACCTTGACGCACTGCTGCAGCAGACAGCCGGCAAGGGGATTAATGTTTATACCCATGGCGAAATGCTGCCGGCGCACGGTTACAGCAAGCTGAAAGCGCATTCGCACCTGGCGGGTAACTACGGAGGCGCCTGGCAGGATCAGCGTAAGGAGTTCGATGCTTTCCCCGGCCCGATTGTGATGACCACCAACTGCATCCAGCGACCGGCGGAGAGTTACAAAGCGCGTATTTATACCACCGGGCTGGTGGCCTGGCCCGGTGTGACGCATATCGCCAACCGTAATTTTGCGGACGTAATTGAGGCCGCGCTTAAGGCGCCGGGCTTTGCCGCCGCCGAACCGGAAAAGACGATTCTAGTCGGATTCGGCCACGAGGTAGTGCTGGGCGTGGCTGGTCAGGTGATCGCGGCGGTTAAAGCGGGCGACATCAAGCACTTCTTTTTGATCGGCGGCTGCGACGGGGCCAAGAGCGGACGCAACTACTTCACCGACTTCGCACAGGCGGTGCCGAAGGACTGCGTGATCCTCACGCTGGCCTGCGGCAAGTACCGCTTTAACAAGCTGGATTTTGGCACGGTTGCCGGGCTGCCGAGACTGCTCGACTGCGGACAGTGCAACGACGCCTACTCGGCGATCAAAGTTGCCGGAGCGCTGGCGGGCGCCTTCAACTGCACCGTCAATGAACTGCCGCTTTCGATGATCTTGTCGTGGTATGAGCAGAAGGCGGTCTGTATTCTGCTGACACTGCTGCACCTCGGAATCCGGAATATCCGGCTTGGACCAACACTGCCGGCTTTCGTCACGCCCGCCATGCTCAAACTGCTGGTGGATAAGTTTGCGATCAAGCCGATCACGACTGTTGAGGCTGACATGAAGGCCGCGCTGTCAGGAAATTGATCCGCTGCGCAACCGCAGCGTTTTTCATAATCGTAATCTTAATCTGCGTTAAACCGGATTAAGATTACGATGAATGTCTGAATACCGAACACTGAAAACTGAACACCTACAATGAACTCCACTCGTAAAATCATTCGAATTGATGAAGAAAAATGCAATGGCTGCGGCCACTGCGTGACGGCCTGTTCCGAGGGCGCGCTGGTCATCGTTAACGGCAAAGCCAAGCTGGTTAAGGAACTTTTTTGCGACGGGTTTGGCGATTGCCTGGGCGAGTGCCCGACCGGAGCGCTCACTATCGAAACACGGGCGGCTCCGGCCTACGATCCGGGCGCGACGCGCCGTCATGTGCAGGAAACGCAAGATGCCGGTGCGCTTCAGCGGTTCGATGCGGCGGCGGCAGCGCACGCCCACGATTCGTCGCCTGGCCATGCGCACGGCGTTGGCTGTGACCACACGCGTGATGGCGGATGTCCCGGCTCGCGAATGCGCGCCTGGAAGGCGGACAGCGCTCCCGTCGCCGCTGCCGGTCAGGCGGCGGTGTCGGAACTGCGTCAGTGGCCGGTTCAGATTCATCTGGTATCGCCAGACGCGCCGTTTTTTCGCGATCGCGAACTGGTGCTGCTCAGCACTTGCGCGCCGGTTGCTTCGGCCGAGGTTCACCAGCGTTGGATTCGCGGACGGGCCGTAGTGGTGGGCTGTCCCAAGCTCGACCGCACAGAAGGTTACGTGGAGAAGCTGGCTGCGATTCTGGCGGAGCCCTCAATTCCAAAGCTGACTGTGGTGCGCATGCAAGTGCCCTGCTGTGGCGGGCTCACGCGTATCGCGAACGAGGCTGCCAGAATGAGCGGACGAAGCGACCTGGTCGTGGAGGAAGTCACGGTCAGCGTCGAGGGCGGGGTGCTTGGGTAGGACGGCTTTATCGAAATACGGCTGAAGCCGGAGCTCAGCATCTGCTGCGCCGGCTCAGCCGGGCGATGGCGAAGCGCAGGGCGCCGTTCAGGCAGCCGAATCCGTAGCGCACGGAGCGCGTGAAATTGATGGAAGATGCATCGGGCTGGTAACGGGTTGGACAGGTTACCTCGGCTATGCGGAAGCCGCGCCAGAGAACCTGCAGCAGCATCTGGTTGTCGAATACGAAATCGTCGGAATTTTTCTCAAGCGGCAGGGCGTGGAGCAGTGCGGAAGTAAAGGCCCGGTAGCCGGTGTGATACTCGGAAAGTTTGGCGCCGGTCAATATGTTCTCCGCCAGCGTCAGTGCGCGATTGGCCGCATAGCGCCACCAGGGCATGCCCTGGCGCAGGGCTTGTCCGCCGAGTATGCGGGAAGCGAGCACGCAATCGTAGAGCCCGCTTGCAAGCAGTGACACCATGGCTGGAATCAGCGCCGGGGTGTATTGGTAGTCCGGGTGAACCATGACCACGATATCCGCTCCGCTCTCCAGCGCCAGCCGGTAGCAGCTTTTTTGATTGGCCCCGTACCCGCGATTTTGCGGGTGGACGTAAACGGTGGTATGGGGGAGGGTTCTGGCAACGGCAACGGTGGCATCGCAACTGGCGTCATCCACTACGATCACATGGTCCACCACGCCTGTGGCCATGGTCTCGGCGTAGGTGCGTTGCAAAGTTTCCGCCGCATTGTAAGCCGGCATTACGACCGCGACGCGGAGGGTGGCGAACATATTCCTGGATTATCCGCGCCGCACGACAAGCACCACGGTGCGGTTCTTGCGGTCGGCGTCAGGGCTGGTGCCGGGGTAGGGCGGGGACGCAGCGGGTGTGGCGGAGACGGCTGTTGCGGGCAGGCCGGTTTCACGGACGATAAATTCACGGACTATATCGGCACGTTTTTGGGCCAGCGCGCGGTTGCGGTCCGGGTCGCCCTGCGCATCCGTACAGCCTTGCACCTCGATGCGTACAGCCGGCCTGGCCGTTGCGAGCGGCTGCGACAGCACTCGCAAGCGGGCCTGCGCGCCGGAGTCAATCTTTGTTCCGCTGCTGAAAACGCCATCGTCAAAGAGCAGCGTCAAGGTGTCCGGAGTGGCGCGCGTTTGCACGCCCTTGACGGAGATAACCGGCCAGGCTGATTGAACCGCAGCGGGTGTGGCGGGAAGTGGCTGTGGTGTGGCGATCATCTTCGGTGGCGGAGTTTGGATTGCCGGCGCGGGGCCCGACGACCAGTTCTGCCCGAAGACAAAACCCAGGCTTGCCGCCAGCAGTGCCGCGACGATGGCGCCCGCAATCACAATCGTCTGGCGCGCCTGAATACGTTCGGAGAGGGCCGTTAGATCGGCGGTGCGTTGTTCCTCTTCCTGAAGCCGCGTACGCAGCAGCACGGTTTCGCGTTGCATGCCGACTTTAACCTCTGGAAGTTGCTGGCGTGCGGCGACGAGTTCCTGCGATGCGCTTTCTTTCTGGTTCTGCAAGCGGCGTTCACGGGCCTCCTGCTCACGCAAAACCTGATCCCATTGCTGCTCGCGCTGTTGCATGTGGGTTTCCGAGCTTTGGAGGTTTTGTTCCAGGCGTGTGATTGTCTCGGTTGCCCGGGCGGCGGTGGCGGAGTGCTGATCGCGGTCGTGCTGCGCTTCGGCGAGCTGCTGCTGCAGATCTTCGATAAGTTCCTTCTGGCCATTTTCTGTTTTGCGTGCGCGAGCGACTTGAGTTTCAAGATCCCGTGTAATGGCTCCGGATTCTTCAAGTATACGGGTCAGGCGCACGATCTCAACCTGCTGGTCTGGTCGCGGGGGTGGCGCCGGCGGGGTCTCCGCCGCCAGGCGGGCGTTGACGCGCAGTTCGGCGATATCGGCTTCGCGATCGGCGACTGCTCGTAGCAGCTTTTCGATTTCGCGCTGTAGGGTAGGGTACTCATCAGCCGTTACTAACGTTTCGGTCTGGCTCATGGATTCTTCGCGCAGGGCGAGTTCGGTCTTGAGGCGTTCGACCTCCTGTCGCAGTGCGTCGCGTTCGGTGCTGTCAACCGGCGGTTCGACTTGTGGGATGGCGTGAGGTTGGCGTCGGGCTGGTCGCGGTTTAGGTGGTGGCTCCGGAAAATCTATTTTGAGCTCCGCCTGCTGGTTCAGCTTGTCTATTACATCGGACATCTGTTTGATCCTCCCGCGCCGTGAAGGCAACACAAAACTTCATGATGCTACACTGCTTTTGTTGTTGAGACAAGGGCCGGAAAGCTTTGGCAGTGTGTTTTCCGGTCTCTTGACAATGGGCGCCCGGATGTGTAAATGTTAACTCTGTTCTTGAACGTTTTGCTCTGTTTCGACTCGAAAGGACGCAGTTTTAATGACCAAGGCTTCCCAGTTGACCGCTCAGTTGTATTCGCTCAGGGACTTCCTCAAAATGCCCGCCGATATTGAAGTCACACTCAAGCGGGTGCGCAAGATCGGCTACGAGAATGTCCAGCTTTCCGGTATCGGGCCAATCGAGCCCGCCGAACTGAAGCGTCTGCTGGATCAGGCAGGACTGCTTGCCGTTGGACACCATACCAGCTTGCAGACGCTTCGCGATAACCTCGCCGGGCTGATCAAGGACTTGCAGCTCTGGGGCTGCCGCTATACCGCCGTGGCCTATCTGGGCGCAGAGGAGCGCCAGAACGGCGCTGCCTGGAAGGCGCGCGCAAAGGAAATGACGCGTTTCGGAAAACTGCTCCGGAAGGAGGGCATCACCCTACAATATCACAACCACTCCTTTGAGATGCAGCGCTTTGGAGGCATGACGGGCTTGGAGATTCTCTACGCAAACAGCGATCCGCGCTACTTGCAGGCGGAAATTGACACGCACTGGATTGCCCGCGGTGGCGGCGACCCGGCAGAATGGTGCGCTTGTCTCAAGGGCCGCCTTGATCAGGTTCACTTGAAAGATGCCTCAATGTTGAATGATCAGCCGATTTTTGCTGAGATCGGGGAAGGCAACTTGAATTGGCCTGCAATTCTTAAAGCCTGCAAGCAAAGCGGGGTCAAACACTACATCGTCGAACAGGACAGCTGCCCGATAACCAATGATCCGTTCAAGAGTCTGGCAATCAGTTACAAAAACCTGCGTTTGATGGGACTGCGCTAACAATCATTCAATAGAAAGGGAGTATATCGCCATGCCAAGACCAGTCACACTTTTTACCGGACAGTGGGCCGATTTGCCACTGGAAGCGCTCTGCAAGAAAGCCGCCGCCATGGGCTACGATGGCCTTGAGCTGGCCTGCTGGGGGGATCATGTTGACGTCGCCCGTGCCGCACGTGACAAGAAGTACGCGCATTCGCGCCGGGAGTTGCTGGCCGATCATGGGCTAAAGCTTTTTGCCATCAGCAACCACCTCGCCGGGCAATTGGTGTGCGACCTCAACAATGATGCCCGCTCCGACGCCTTTGCTCCGAAGGAAACGCATGGCAATCCTGAAGCCAAACGCAAGTGGGCCGTTCAGGCTATGAAAGACACGGCCAAAGCCGCACAGAACATGGGCGTCACGGTGGTTAATGGCTTCACCGGTTCGTCCATCTGGCACATGATCTACAGCTTCCCGCCGGTCAGCGAGGCCATGATCGAGGAGGGCTTCCGCAGCTTCGCCAAGTTGTGGAATCCGATTCTCGATGTGTACGACAAGTGCGGCGTGCGCTTTGCCCTGGAAGTGCACCCCACGGAGATCGCTTTCGATATCGTGACTGCCAGGCGCGCGCTCAAGGCGCTGGACTATCGTCAGAGCTTTGGATTCAACTTTGATCCCAGTCATTTGCATTGGCAGATGGTGGACCCGGTCAAGTTTCTCAAGGCCTTCCCGGACCGCATATTCCACGTTCACATGAAAGATGCAGCGCTAACGCTCGATGGTGAGAGCGGGATCCTGTCGTCCAATCTGAACTTCGGCGCGCCAGGCCGCGGCTGGGATTTTCGCAGCCTGGGCCGTGGCCAGGTGGACTTCGAGGAAATCGTTCGCACGCTCAACACGATTCAGTACAGCGGGCCGCTTTCGGTTGAGTGGGAAGACGCAGCCATGGATCGCGAATTCGGGGGCATGGAGGCCTGCCGGTTTGTCAAGGATCTCGACTTCCCGCGTTCGGACCGGGTTTTCGACGAGGCTTTCGGCGGCAAATAGGCTGCATGCGCGTCGCCGTAATCGGAGCTGGCCACGCTGGCGTGGAGGCGGCTGTGACTGCCGGTGTGGCAGGCGCGGACGAGGTTCTGCTCTACTCCTCAGAGACGGACCTGCCTTATTTCAGGCCGCGATTGGTCTCCGTTGCATTTGGACAAGCCACGCCGGAGTCTATCCGCATGCACCAGGCGGAGTGGTATTCCGAACGCCGGATTGCGTTGCGCTTGAACACGTCCGTGCGGAGCCTCAAGCTTGATCCGTTGGTGGTGGTCTCCGACGCCAGCGAAGAACCGGTGGACGCCGCCGTCGTGGCCTGCGGCGCCACGCCCCTGCGGCCTTCAGTCCCGGGACTGGATGATCCGCGGGTCTGCGTGCTGTGGAGTCAGCCCGATGCTGCGGCGCTGCATGCGATGTTGCGCCCCGGCGGCCACCTGGTCATTCTGGGCGGTGGTATTCTGGGCATTGAAGCCGCCTTGCGGGCCATTCAAGCACACCAGTCTGTAACCATCCTTGAGCGCTGGGATTACCTGATGCCATCGAATTTTGGCCCGCGTGCCGCCACTGTGCTGCTCAAGCAATTGACGGCGCGTGGAATCCGCGTCCGCACCGGCGGCGTGCTGCTGCGCGCTGAAAGCCATCCTGCAACGAAGGCGCTTGAGCTTGTATTAAATGATGGCTCGCGGCTGGCCTGCGATTACATGCTGATCAGCGCCGGGGCGCGTCCAAGCCTCGATCTGGCGCGTGCGTCAGCATTGGAAACCCGGCGCGGTATTGTTGTCGCGCCGACGCTCCAAACCTCGGCGGCAAGGATTTTCGCCGCCGGCGATGTGGCTGAACTGGCGCATGTCACGCGCTGCGCTGTGCGTGAAGCCACGGCGCAAGGACGTCTGGCTGGTGCTAACGCCGCAGCGGTGGCGCATGGACGATCGTGCGCGGTCTATCAGCCCGTTCAGGTGCCGCTGACTTATAAGATGCCATCGTTTGAGGTGTACGCCGTCGGGCTGCCAGATGGACCCGGTTGCGAGACGCGATGCCTGGAGAACAATGATGAGTCTAATTTCCGCGCGCTGGTTCTGCAGAACGGCGTGCTGGTGGGCGTACAGATGATCGGAACACGCGAAGAGTTTGACGACTACGCCGCGCGCGTACAGCCCGCGACCTTGCCCGGTGGAAATGGCAAGCTAAATTCCAGTGGCTAGCCGGATGGCCAGACGTGCTGGCAGCCCGGCGTCCAGAATCTGCCGCTGGGCGCTGGCGATGTCGTAGACAACGCGGCGCAGCTCCACCGCGCGCTCCACCGTATCGTAAAGACCATAAGAGGCCCGCGGGTCGCCGTCGCGCGGCTGCCCGACGCTGCCAACATTGACAAAATATTTCTTCCCGAGCGTAATCGTAGCGCGCATTGAGTTGAGCCGCGTGACTGCGACATCTTTCTCGAAAATCACCGGTTGGTGGGTGTGGCCATGAAAGCAAAGGGACGTGCTTTGGTAATTAAAGCTGGCCTCGGCTTCCAGCTCATCGAACACGTAGCCCCATTTCTCAGGCATATCGAGCGTGCTGTGAACTAACAGGAAGCCGCTCAGCATGCGCTTCATGCTCAGCGTGCGCAGGAAGGATATGTTGTCCTCCCCGATCTGCATCCTGGTCCAGTCTACGACGTTGGCCGCCAGCGGATGGAAATCGCGCGCCAACTCTTCGTGAGCCACATAGTGATCGTGGTTGCCGCGTACACATACCATGCCCAGTTCGCGCACCCGGTGCAATGTTTCGGCCGGTTTTGCGTTGTAGCCTACCAAATCCCCGACACACGCATAATCGGTCGCGCCCTGCGCATGGGCATCCTCCAGAACCGCCTGCAGCGCTTCCAGATTCCCGTGAATGTCACCTAAAATAGCATACCGTTTTCCAGCCATGAGCGACTGCGTCCCTTCCTAAACCTTCAGAATGGCCGTCGCGACGGCCAGATCCTCCGCAACTGTGATTTTGATGTTTGCCCATGTCGAAGGTACTAAATGCACCGCTTCCCCCGATTGTTCAAGCAGTGAAGATTCGTCCGTCATTGCCGGCGTGCGCTTCTGCAGCGACAGGTAGGCCTTCATCAGCGTTTTGTAGTTAAATGTCTGTGGCGTCTGCACCGACCACAGTTTACTGCGGTCCACCGTGCGTGCCACAAGTGTGCCGTGGTCCACTTCTTTGAGCGTATCCACAACTTTGACTGCTGCCACGCCCGACCCGTAACGCCTGGCCGACGCCACCGTCCTGGTGATCAAGTCCGTAGTCACGCACGGGCGGCTCCCGTCGTGCACTGCTACCAGTTGCGCCTCATCACCCAGCGCCTCAAGGCCGCAGAGCACCGAAGCCTGGCGCGTTGCCCCGCCGACCACCACCTTTGAGACTTTGGATAAACCGAACATCCTCACAAGCCCGAGGGTTGCTTCGAGGCGTTCTTTACGCACCACTACAACCACCCGGTTGATATCCGTACAACGCTCGAAGGCTAGCAATGACCACGCCAGCACGGGGCGTGCTCCCAGCGATAAAAACGCTTTATCTATTCCAGCCCCCATGCGTTCACTCTTACCAGCAGCCACAATCACGCCGCATACCATAGGTGTCTCCTGCCTGGCGAATTACGCTGCCGGTTCTCAATAAAACTTCAGACATGGCCTTAGCGTAATAACCAACGGAGTATTTACTCGCCGCCAAGCCTTGCGTCAAGCTAAAATCCGCAGCATGACTCTGATTCTGGCCTCCCAATCTGCTGCGCGTGCGACTTTACTTGCCGCCGCCGGATTCACCTTCATTCAGCAAGCGTCCGGGATTCCTGAGCCACCTGCCGCGCCGGGCACGGGCTGGGAAGCCCATCTGGCCGCCTTAGCCAAAGCCAAGGCCTTGGCCGTAGCTGGCTGCCATGCCAATGCCTGGGTGCTGGGCGCGGATACGGCGCTTTGGTTCGATGGTGATTTGATTGGCAAGGCCGCCACGCCCGCTGCTGCCGGGACGATGCTGGAGCGTCTGGTTGGGCGCACGCACATTATTGCCACTGCGGTGTGCCTGATCGCGCCCGCCGTGGAGGCCCATGACGAGCGCGCGCAACGCCATGGGATAGCCCGCGCCAGCGTGACATTGCGGGCCTGGTCCCCGGCCCGCATCCGCCGTTATGTTTCCGCCGTGCGCCCGTTTGACTGCGCCGGGGCTTATGCTCTACAAGGCGGCGGCGCGGCTGTTGTCGCCGCCATTCATGGCGATCCATCCACTGTGATTGGCCTGCCACTCACGCTTGTCGAGTGCTTCCTGCGTGAATCGGGGTTCACCGCAGATTCATGACGGTCATGGTTTGACGGCCTGCGAAAAATCAGGCGCCTGTCCGTCAAACCCATAGGCCCGCACGAAGTCGAACGTGCGCACCACGCGCCCTTCGCGGACGATTGACAGGCGCTCGGGTGCGTCGAGGCGGGCGAAGTGACGCTTCAGCATGCCGAGCGATCTGCCGGCATCTTTACGGCTGATGAACAACGCGTTCTGTCCCTTGAGTGGCGCGAAGTTGTCCCAGAAGCGGTAGTTCTCCCCGTGCACGCTGCGCGGCGCCCAGAGGTGCACATACGGGTGGTCCGGCGTGTAGAACGACACGGCCGATGCAGTGGCGTAACTGTCGGAGATCAGGAACACATCCGGCCTGGCAGGCGCACTGCGGACGCCCATTTCGATCGTGGTTTGACGCACCGTGCGACCCATGGAATGCCAGCCGTAGATTTCAGATAACTTGCTGGTGTTGATCTTGTTCGGATCACCGTGATACGACCAGCCTCGCGCCAGCCAGGATGCGGGCACGTGCGGCAACGCAACGGCCAAAGCGTGAGCGGTAAGCGAGAGTAAAATGCACGTGCCCAGCGCCCAGCTTCGCAGGCGCGGCATCCAGCTTTGATCAGGTGCAGGTGCACGGGGGTTGTAGGACCAGCGGCTTGCGAGGTAAACGAGCAGTCCGATCCAGCCAGCGGCCGGCCAGTGCGCGCCGACACGGCGCGTGAGGCCAACCTGCAGAAACCATGCCAGCGTTATGAGTGAGGTGAGGCCCAGATAGAGCGCCACGCGGTCGCCGTCGCGTCGCCAGGCCCGCCAGGCTGTCGCCAGCGCCCAGACTGCGGCGACGAACACGACTGGCGAAACCGCCAGCGCCTGACCACCCAGATACTCCAGCGCGTGCCATGGCGCGAAGGTGTTCTGCTGCTGCCGGGTAACAAAGTTGAATACAAACGTGGCCCAGCCGTGGGTCGCGTTCCAGTAGAGGCAGGGGGAGAAGACGGCCAGTGCCGTGAGCGCTGCGAGATATGGTTCAGGGCGCATCAGCCAGCGGCGGTTTTCACGTGAGGCCAGCACGTAGATAGCAAGCGCCGGGAAGATCAGAAAGGTCAGGAACTTGCTCAGCATGGCCAGGCCGGCGGCAGCGCCCGCCGCTAACCAGCATGCCCGGCTCCCGCCGGTCAGGGCGCGGTAGAAGAGGTACAAGGTTAGCGTCCAGAAGAAGATGAACGGCGGGTCGGTGCTGATGTAGACTGCAAAGACTGAAAACAGCGGAGTGGCTATAATCAGCAGGCCCGCCCACCAGCCGGCGCGGGCAGCCGCCGTTTCATCGCCGCCACGGTCCCGCGTGACACGCCGGGCCAGCGCGAATGCGATGATGGCGGTGCCCGTCAGCATCGCCGTCGCGGCCAGTCGCACGCTAAATTCGGTGCTGACACCGGAAAGTCCCGTGAAAAAACGAATCAGGTAGGCGGTCAGCCCCGGGTGGTCGTAGTAGCCCCAGGCCAGATGGCGCGACCATTCCCAGTGGTAGGTTTCGTCGCCCGAGAGCGGCAGCTGCCCGAGGAACCAGAGGCGGAAGGCTGTGACTGCAGCGAGGACCAGAGTAAATTGACGCAGGTAGCGGCGCGCTTCAGGCGAGTGGTCTGCTTCGCGGGCTGGCGTTGGCTGCGTCATCAGAACTCGCGGCGCACGCCTAGAACGCAGCTGATTGATTCAAGTCCGATCACAGCTTTGTCCGTAAGTGACATGGCGCCACCGTTCGAGTAATGCTCTAACCGGCAATCCACGAAGACGGACCACAGTTTGGAGATGTCCGCTTCAACGCCGCCACCGCCTACAAAATTAAAATTGTAGTAGGTGCCCTCTTCCAGAATCTTTTCGTTCATCACCGATAAGCCTATGCCCGCATGCAAGCTGGGCCGGACAGGAGAGTTTGGAAAGAAAACCACACGTGGCACCCACAAGCCGGCAAGCTGCCAGAGCCCGTTGAGAGACTTCATGTAAGGGCCGCCGGTTCTTTCGTCCGGTGGCACCTGATCTTCCACCAGTTCAACGGTGCCTGACAGGCGCTCGCACATAAGCTCGTATCGCACCGACCATCGCCAGGGGATGCCGGGATGGGTTCCGTCGCCGATTTCCGCTTCCCTGAACAAGCCGACACGTCCCGGTTTGTACCCCGTGTATTCCTTGACGCTCCACAGGCGTTTTGTCGAGCCGCCCGATACATACGCGCCATACCAGACTTTTGCTTTCGAAGCCGCTACGGAGTTTGTCTCCTCTGCCTGAGCAGTGTGCCAGACCCCGCCCCCCGCCAAAAACACCACGGCAAACCATGCAACAAAGATCTTTTTGCAAAAACGCACATGCCCCCCTTACGCTATAACCTGTCACCAGTGCGCAGTATTCCCCCGCGCATCAAATTTTTCCGGCAAAAATCGCTGGCCTATCGGCAAGGTCACGCACGCGCGTTGACCAGCCTGAAGACGCGGTTTCACGGGGAGAGAATCTACTGGGTCAGAGCCTGAAGTGCAAGCACAACGGAAAGGCACAACGGAAATGCCAGAGGTGCTCACTCCTGTTTCAAAGCGCCCGGTGGAACCACGACCTCGATTCCCGGTTTATTTTTCCAGGCGGGCGGCAAAATCACCTGGCCAGACGCTAATTCGATGCGCACGGTTTCGCTGGGAGGATTTTCTGCGACGATGCGAACCTGCCCCTGCTGACCGAGAATTCTAAGGCTACGCCGACCCTTTACGGGAATCCATAAATGCGCATCCACATCGAGATCAGTGGCTAGTCCAATCCGTTTGAGACGCAAGGCCAAACACCCGTCGCTGCCGCTTGCGTCCGCGCGCGTACGTGTGACGCGGCAGCGCACGCCGCTGCCGGGCACGCCAAAGCCACGCCCTATTCCGCTTATGCGCACTTGATTGTCGCTTTCGTCCAAATGCACAGTCAGGTTGGCGTTTTCGAAAGTGACCGCCAGATTGTCCGCCGCCGGCCAGCGGTAAGCAAACTCGTCGTACACCGGCATGCCGAGCATCACGCCGCCCAGCGCCCCGATTCCCAGGCAGGCGCCCAGCCAGATTCTCCAGGACCCCCTCGGCAATGGGAGTCCCAAAGCCCCTACCCCGCCCACAACTTTTGTGGGC
>JBAXJV010000015.1:0-17539 GCA_037137675.1 bacterium
ATCAAGTGGTTCTTGAGAACCTGACACTTGGTAGGGCGAACCGTCCCGGTGAGCCACTGAGGCTGAAAATGCGGCTATCTTGTTCCGGGAAACAGAACCTTAGCCGCACATTTGGGTGCGCAGGGTTCAGCCGGCCATTTTGGAAAACATCGTGATGCTGAAAGAACTCTGTGGTAAACTTCACGGCGCGGTCAATCGCCTCACTCAGGAAAAAGCCGGGCGCCGGCAAACAAGCTGATGCGACGACGATGCTTGCGTCAATGGGAATGTCTTCGGGAAACAGCCGTTTAATTGGAAGGTAAAAGGTATATGACGCAGAAGTTAATCGTCGGGACGCTCCTGGTTAGTGCATGCCTGGTTTTGTCGGGCTGCGAAGTTGGTAACGATGCTATTGCGCGAGCCGCGCCCCGTGCGGTTTCAAACTCGGTTGACAATGTTGTTGTGTTGACGACGAACGATGTTGCGCTGGCTGTGGTGATTGAATGGCCTTCATACTTTGCGCCGGTATATTTTCAGCACGGCACCGCAAATGAAGAAACCTACAGAAGCTCGGCCATCAGCGCAGCAAGGGCGCAAGGGCTGGATTGCATAAAAGTCGAATGTCCCGACCCCCCTAGCGACGAGCTTGCCATGCACCTGCTTCACTTTGAGCATCCGGCACGGCCGGGCTATTTTCTCGGGGTGGAAAACTGGTACAACAAGGCCCAGGCTCAGGGAATAAACAGGTATGTTTTTGACATCGGCAATGCCAGCGACTCAACGATAGCCCGATGGCAATACCTGACCAAGGCGTATCCGGCCAACTCCCTGCAGTGGGTTGTTAACGGGCAGGTAAAAAGTTCCTTGCTGCCTTGATTGTTTCCGTGGGGGGCTCTAAAGCCCTGTCTCCCTGATGTGCGGCTAAGGTTCTGTTTTCCGGAACAAGACAGCCGCCTTGTCAGCCTCAGCGGCTCACCGGGACGGTTCGCCCTACCAAGTGTCAGGTTCTCAAGAACCACTTGATTGTACGCCAGGTAGGGCGAGGCGTCTCGCCGAGCCGTCTTCGTGGCTGAAAAGCGGCTGTCCGGCAGAAACCAGCGCCGCTTAGCCGCACAGCAGGCTGTCGCTACAGGGCTGTCGCGACTCTTTGAAAATGTCGCTACAGGGACTTGCCGCGACAGTAAAGGGCGTGTATCTTTCCTCCATTATGCAACGCAATCTCACGGCGCTTGGCAGCCGTAAGTTCGATCTGCTGGTTGTCGGAGCTGGCGCCTGCGGCGCCTTCGCCGCGCGTGAGGCGGCGCAACGCGGGCTGTCGGTCGCATTGATCGAGCGGCGCGATTTTTGCGCGGCCACTTCGGCCAACAGCCTGAAGGTGATCCACGGCGGCATGCGCTACCTTCAGCAGGCTGATCTGGGTCGAGTCCTGGAATCAGCGCGCACGCGGCGCCGTCTGATGCGTATCGCGCCGCATCTGGTGCAGCCTTTGTCCTGCGTGCTGCCCACCGAAACCCGCTTCATGCGCAGCCGCGTGATCATGGGCGCCGGCCTGTTGGCCAACGATCTGCTCAGCTTCAACCGCAACCGCGGCGCGGATGCTGCTCACCACATTCCGCCTGGACAATTGATTTCGCGCTCCGAACTGGCCGCGATCATTCCCGGCGCGGCGCGGCTCGGATTTACCGGCGGCGCGCTGTGGCATGACGGGCTGGCCCACAACACCGAGCGGCTGGTGCTAAGCGTCGTGCAGTCGGCCGTGCTGCACGGCGCGGAAACCGCCAACTATCTGGCCGCCACAGGCCTGCTGCGCACCGGGAACCGGGTCGTTGGCGTGAAGGCCCGCGATGCCATTTCCGGCGCCGAGTTGGAAATACGGGCCGACTTTGTGATCAATGCGGCCGGGCCCTGGGTCGCGGAATGGCTGGACGGGCAGCCGTCCCGCCTGACGTCACCGCCGGGAAGCCTGGCGATGGGCATGAACTTCGTGCTGCGTCGCCCGCTTGCAACACGGCACGCTTTCGCCCTGCAAACTGCGTCAACCGATGGCGGCGCGCGGCGCATGCTTTTTTTTGTGCCTTGGCGGAATGGAACGCTGGCCGGCACCTACTACCGCGCCCACCATGGGTCGTCCGATACGCTGCGCGTGACGGACGAGGACATGGAGCGGTTTTTGAGCGACCTGCAAAGAGCCTGCCCTGCCGCCGGGTTGCAGCCTGAGGACATCGCCATGGTTCAAGCCGGATTGCTCCCGGCGGGTGGCCCGGGCGAATCCGGCGGTGGCGAGCCTGATCTGCTTTCGCATGCGGTGTTTGTGGATCACGCGCGGCGCGATGGCATCGCCGGGCTGCTGAGTCTGGTGAATGTGAAGTACACGACCGCCTGGAATGTAGCCGCCGCCGCGACGGCTTTCGCAGTCCGCCGGCTCGGGCGTGGTAATAGCGCCGCAAACATTCCGGACCAGCCGCTGCCCGGTGGTAACATCACAGACCTGGACCGTTTTCTAGCCGACGAAACGGACGGTGGCGCGCTGGCGCGGCGTCTCGGATGTCACTACGGAACCATGCGCCATGAGATCCTGGCGCTGGGCCGTACGGAAAACCTGTTGAGCCCGCTTTCTGCCGGAACCGGAGTGACTGGCGCCGAAATTGTACATGCCGTCCGTCACGAGATGACACAAACGCTGTGCGATGTCGTCTTCCGCCGGACGGAGCTCGGCACAGCTGGCGTCCCGCCAGCGGAGGCGCTGACCGCGAGTGCTTTTCTGATGGGCCGCGAGCTTGGTTGGAGTTCCGAGCGCACCGGTCAGGAGTTGAGCCGGGCGCGTGCGGTGATATTCCCGGGCAGCGAATTCGGGCAGCGATCATGAGTTCCTGCTCAGGGTATTTACGATTATGAAAATATTGCTGCTTGCTCCGCATCCATTCTACCAGGAACGTGGCACTCCGATTGCGGTGGATTTGCTGCTGAACGTGCTGTCGGGTCTGGGCCACACAGTTGACGTGCTGGCCTACCCCGAGGGCCAGGATCGCGACTATCCCGGCGTGCGTATTCACAGGCTCGCCGCCGGGGGCTGGGCGCGCGGCGTGCCGCCCGGGCCATCCTGGAAAAAGCTGGCGCTGGATGCCCGCATGCTACCGCAGGCCCTGGCCATGGTGCGCACGGGCCACTACGACCTGATCCACGCTGTCGAGGAAGCCACGCTGATGGCGTGCTATATCCGGCGGCGCACCGGATTGCCCTATGTGTACGATATGGATTCTTCGATTGCCCGCCAGTTGGTGGAAAAATACCCGTTGCTGCGTCCGGCGCTGGCGCCGTTGGCGCGGGCCGAAGCCCGCGCGCTTCACGATGCCGTTGGCGTGGTGGCGGTTTGCGACGCGCTGGCGGAAATCGCACGCGCCGCCGGTGCGCGGCGGGTGGATGTGCTGCGCGACATCGCGCTGCTTGACCGTGGCGCTGTTTTCGAACCCGGCCTACTGCGCCGGTCCTGGAACGCGCCCGGAACGGTTTTTCTCTACGTTGGCAATCTCGAACGCTACCAGGGAATTGACCTGCTCCTGCAGGCCTTTGCCCGCGCCCGCCTGCCTGACGCGCGGCTCGTGATTGCCGGCGGTGTTGCGCACAAGATCGCTGCCTATCGCGAACAAGCCAGACGGTCGGGCGTAGCAGGGCGTGTAGTGTTTCTCGGTTCCCAGCCCGTGACGCGCCTGGCGGAGCTTTGCGACGCGGCCGACGTTATGGTTTCGCCGCGCATTCAGGGCGGTAACACACCCATGAAAATTTATTCCTATATGGCATCCGGCAAGGCTTTGCTGGCCACTGCGCTGCCGACTCATACGCAGGTTTTGACCGCAGCGACAGCCTGTCTTGCCAGTCCGACGCCGGAAGCCATGGCGGAGGCTATGGAGCAGTTGGCGGGCGATCCGGCGCGGCGTGCGAGTCTTGGCGCGGCGGCGCAGGCAGAGGCGGCGCAGCGCTATTCGTGGACAGCCTATCGTGAGACAGCGGAGAATTTCTATCGCTGGGTTGAGTCCGAACTTGCCGGTTCACGCCAGACTTTTGTGCCCGCCGCTGTGGAGGCGCGCCCGTTATGATCATTTGCGATGCCCATGTCCACCTGCATCCCGGCCACTCGCTGGCGGACGCCTTGCGTGCGCTGGCGGTGCAGCTCAACCGGCTCGCGTGTGCCGCGGGAGCTCCCGATGCCGCCTGTCTGGCTCTGCTGGCAGAGCGCGCCGGCACGCACATGTTTGAGGCTGCCTGCCGCGGAGAACTCAATGCCGCGCCTTTCAGCCTGCACCCGGCGTCCGACGGCAGCGCGGTCGAAGTGCGAATGCAGGATGGACGCAGCGCGCTGTGGCTGATTCCGGGCCGCCAGGTGGTAACTAGCGAGCGGCTGGAAGTGCTGGTGGCGACAGTGGACGCGGAGATTCCAGATGGATTGCCTGTTGGTGACACGCTGGCTGCGGCGCGCGCAGCAGGCGGAGTGCCGGGGCTGCCATGGGGTGTGGGCAAGTGGCTGGGGAACCGCGGGCAGATCGTGCGCGAACTGATTGATGCCAATATTCCGGGCAGGCTGTGGTTGTGCGATTCCGGTTTGCGTCCGTACGGTTGGCCGACGCCGGCACTGCTAAGCCTTGCCCGACGGCGCGGGCTGACCGTGCTGGCCGGTACCGATGTGCTGCCGCGTCCCGGCGACTGGCGTTTTGGCGGCCGTTACGCGGCGCTTTGTCCTGCGTCGTTCGATTCCGCCGCCCCGGCAGCCTCCGCGCGCCGCATATTTACTTTCAACCCGACCAACGATTTGCATCTGCTTGGTGCCCGCGCCTGCCCGTGGACCTTTCTGGCACGCTGGCGTCCGTGATATCGCGCAGCCCGGCCGCCGTTCAGTATCCGGGCGGAGTGGAGCGCGGGGGGTTCGATACACATTCCTTACACATTCCTTGCTTGCGCACGCGCGGGTTTTAAGGTTTCATATCTGCAGGAGTAGTGACATATGAAAGACTGTACTGTTGACCGGATTGTTTTTTCGGCGGATGACATTAGCCGGCGGGTTGGAGAACTCGCGGCCAGTCTGGCGGCCGACTACCCGCCAGGCGAGCTCGCTACTGTGGCCGTGCTCAAGGGCAGCTTTGTCTTTGTAGCCGACCTTGCGCGCCAACTGTCCGGCCACGACGTTCATCTGGCCATCGATTTTCTGACCCTTGCCAGCTACGGGCGCGGAAGTGTGTCGCCCGGCCGCGTGCGCATCGAGGAGGATATTGCCCTTAACATTCGCGACCGCGACGTACTGCTTGTAGACGACATTCTCGACACAGGGCACACGCTGCGCACCGCAGTGGACTTGCTGCGCGGACACGGCGCGCGTTCGGTGCGCACTTGCGTGCTGCTGGAGAAGCTTGCCCGGCGACAGGTGGACATTCATGCCGACTACGTAGGCTTTCCGTGTCCGGATGTATTTGTTGTCGGGTACGGGTTGGATTATGCAGGCCGGTTCCGTGAATTGCCGTATGTCGGCGCGATTACGATTCCCGAAGGATGACGGTAGTTAGTAGTCTGTAGTCAGTAGTCCGTACCCCAACCCCCAACCCCCAACCCCGAACCCCGAATTCCCAATGGACACGCTCACGTGTTTTTTCGGAAGCGCCGCAACTGCGATTATCGCGGCTATGCTTGGCGCATGTCTGGGGGCCTTCGTTCCGTCGCTTCACATTCTCAACCTGCTGGCGGTTCTGGCGCTGGCCGCCCAGAGCGCGCTGGCTGCCGGAGCGCCTTTCCCGCCCGAAGCGATGATTGTCGCCGTTGCGGCTTTTCTCACCAGCTGGTCGCTTGCCAATACGATTCCAGCCGTGCTTGCCGCCGCGCCGGACGAAGGCGCGCTTTTCACTGTACTGCCTGGCCAGCGTTACTTGATGGAAGGGCGCGGCGCAGAGGCCGTCTGGCTGACCGTGCTGGGTGGGGTCGGCGGCCTGGGCTTGTTGCTGTCAGGGCTGCCTTTCGCCGTCCGTCTGCTGCCGCCGTTGCACGCTATTTTACGTCCGCACTACGGCTGGATCATCTGGGTGGTGATTGTTTTCATGCTGCTTTCGGAATGGCCGAAGGGCAACTATCCCGGTCCTGCAGGCTGGCGTAAATGGATGCGCGGCTGGCGCGGGCTGGGCGCTGGATTGCTGACTTTCCTGCTCTCTGGGATGTTGGGCATGATCCTGATGTACCGTTCGCCGCTTCCGCCTGAGCAGGCCTTCCAAAACCTGATGCCTGCGTTTGTCGGTCTATTCGGCGTGCCGGGACTGTTGTTCGCGCTGATTGCTCACCCGCAAATTCCAGCCCAGCACCAGCCGCGCACGCTGGCGCTACCTCCGCGCCTTTGGTTTCGCGGGGCTGCCGCAGGCGCGCTGGGCGGCGCAGTGGCGGCCTTTCTTCCGGTTGTCACCGCCGGTGTTGGCGGGCTGCTCGCCGGGCATGCCACGGCGACGCGCGACGAGCGGGTATTTCTGGTTTCTCAGGGCGCATCCAAGACGGTCTATTACGTGGGCGCGCTGCTGCTGCTGTTTGTCCCGGGCCTCGAGATTGTGCGCGGCGGCGCAGCCTGGATGCTTACGGGCCTGTATGCTCCGCAGCCGGCAGCGGATTCCGGTCTTGCCATCGGCAGTGTGGCGCTGGCTGCTGCCGTAACGCTGCTGCTCATGCCTGTGCTGTTGCGCCTGACGCTCGCGCTGGTGACGCGACTGGGCAGTCGCCGGCTCGCGCTCGCGGCGCTGGCGCTGCTGCTCGTTCTGGTTGGCGGGCTCACCGGCCTGCCGGGTCTGTTCGTGATGGCCGTCGCGAGCGGTATTGGCCTGATCCCGCTGCTTTACGACTCGCGACGCTTAAACGCGCTGGGTGTGATTTTGCTGCCGCTGGCGTTGAATCGTAGTGCTGCCGGTCCGGTTGTGGCCCGCTGGTTGGGGCTGTTTTGAAAGGCATCTCCCATTTTATGACCGGGCTGGCGGCCACCTCTTTTTTTCCGGCGGCGGTGCAGGCGGCGGCGGACGGCAATCCGCTTTACTTCATTCTGGGCGCGGTTTGCGGCCTGCTTCCGGACACGCTCGATTTCCGGTTTGCGCGCTTTTTTCACCGGCATACGCTGGAGGTGATTCTCGATCCCAACCAGCCCGATCCTGCCATGATCGCGGATGCGGTTGCGCAGGCCGTGGCCCTGGCGGTTGCGCGCACCGCGCCGGTCACGCTTAAATTGAATACCGCGCGCCTTGGCGCCAACGCCTGGCAGGCCTACACCGTATTCTTCGACCGTCCGCAGAGCCGGGTCGTTGCCACCTGTACCGGTCCGGTTACCACCGGTAGCGCGCCGCTGCCCGACAGCGCCGTGCCTGCAGCCGCCCGCCACGCCACATCCACTCGCAAGCTGGCCGCCGGGATTGTGACGGATGGCGATCCGGAGGTTAAGGTGGATATTTTCGACGGCCCGACGCTGCGCTTTTATAAACGGGCCTCTGGCGAGCTTGGCATGGAATTTCTGCCCTGGCACCGCGCCTGGTCGCACAGTCTGGCGCTGGCCGCGATGACCGGCGGCGTACTGGTGGCCATCTGGTCATGGACCGCCGGACTGGTGGCCTGCGCCGCCTGGAGCGCGCATGTGCTGGCGGACCAGCTTGGCCACATGGGCGCCAATCTCGGGTACCCATTTACGCGGCACCGGATTAACGGCGCGCGCCTGCATCATGCCGGAGATGGCTGGCCCAATCTCATCACCGTCTGGGCCAGCGGGCTGCTGATTCTCTGGAATCTGGCGCGCTTGACGCCGGCCAGCCCGCCATCGCCCGCGCTGCTTCCGCTGCTCGTCTGGGGCGGCGTGGTTCCGCTGTTCGCCGCCTGGTCGGTGGATCGCTTGCTGGCGCGGCGCGGCTGAACGGGTGGACTATACAGGCACCGCGTCAGCCGCAGCGGCTCACCGTGACGGTTCGCCCCACCCGCAGCTCTCAAGTACGCGAGGTAGGGCGAGGCGTCCCGCCGAGCCGTCTTGGCTGCTGAAAAGTGGCTGTCATGGTGGAGCCAGCGCCGCGTAGCCGCACAGCAGAGCTCACGCACATTCCCGCTTGAGCACTTGCATTGATAGCCGACCGCAGAATCTGGTATTCTCGATCCCTGAACACCGAATACTGAACACCCATGTCCAAATCAACCACACTTTCCCAGGAACAACGGGCGCGGGTAAGCGGCTCGCCCGGCGAAGGCGCGCGGCTGCGCGGGGTGCTGACGCTGCTTGCGCCTTTGATGGCAGTCGTTTTCGTCGCGGGTTATCTGCTGCGCGCCGCCTGGCCCCACCCGGCGTTACCACAGGCCGTGGCGGCGGCTGGAGTCGTGCTGCTGAGCGCGCTTGCAGCTGTGCTCAACTGGTCCTGCGCCGGACGGCTGCGGGCCTATGTCAAGGGGGCGCGTGGCGAGGAAGGGGTGGCGCGCGAATTGGCGCTGCTGCCGCCGGAATATCGCGTGTTTCACGACTTGCGGTTTGCCGGCGACGCGTGGTGGCGGCGCGGTGCGACCTGCGACCACGTTGTGGTGGGGCCAAACGGAATTTTTGTGATTGAGACAAAAAACTGGAGCGCGGCAGTGACGGTGGAAAACGGCGAAGTGCTGCGCAGCGACGGCGTGGTGCCGAGCCGCTCGCCATTAGAGCAGGTGCGCCAGGCGTCGGCGGCTTTCCGGCGCTGCCTGCGCGGCACGCCGGCGGAAGTGGTGGTGCTTGTGCCAGTAGTGTGTTTCGCCGAGGGCGCGGTCGAGGGCGGCGTGCGCGGGGCGGGTGGTGTGATGCTCTGCAACCGCGCGGCGCTTAACGGCCTGCTGCTGTCCGTGCGCGAAGAACGCATTTCTCCGGCAGCTCAGAACGCGGCCGGTCAGGTGTTGCAGGGGTTGACGGAATAACTGTTTCCGTGTTGTTTGTGAGGCCTGCTATGGATGACTCAGATCTTGGGAAACGTATGCCGGACGAGGCCCGGATTCCGTGGCACGTTTTGCACGTCAAACCACGCTGCGAAAAAAAGCTGGCCGCGCAAGTCGGCGGGCGCATGGGCTTGCCGGTTTTTTTGCCACTGCGCGAGGAAACCAAGCTTTACCAGCGACGCAAGGTAATGGTGCGGAAGCCGGTATTTTCAGGATACCTGTTTGCCGCCTTTACAAAAGAGCAGCAGGTTGAAGTGCTCAAAACCAATCAGGTTGTGCGAGTGCTGGAAGTGCTGGATCAGTCGGGCTTTCTGGCGCAGTTAGAGCAGGTGCGCAAGGCGCTGGAGGTGGACCCGACGCTGGGGGCCTGCGAGGCCTTTCATTCCGGGCAGCGCGTGCGAGTCAGAGCCGGGCCATTTCAGGGAATTGAGGGTGTGGTGCATGTCGTTCGTGGCCAGGCGCGCGTGGTGCTGAATATCGAGTTGATTGGCCAGGCCGTTCCGCTTGAGGTGGACGCGTCCGTTTTGGAGGTGCTTGCGTGACCGCGCTGAATCAGGCGGCGCTTGCAGAGCCCGGCCCGGCGGAGGATTTTGGTCCGTCGCAATGCCCGTCGCCAAGTTTCGTGGTGGACGAGGCGCAGCTGAATCGCAATCTGGCGATTCTCGACGAGGTTCAGCAACGTACAGGAGCCCGGGTGCTGCTCGCGCTGAAGGGTTTTGCGATGTGGCCGCTGTTCCCGGGCCTCCGGCGTGTATTGCGCGGCGCGTCCGCCAGTTCGCTTCACGAAGCCCGCCTGGCTTCGGAAGAGTTTGGCGGCGAGCTTCACGTTTACGCGCCAGCCTATCGCGACGACGAGTTTGACGCGCTGCTGGGTTACGCCGATCACCTGATTTTTAATTCATTCACCCAATGGGCCCGGTTCAAGGACCGCGTCTCCCGGGCGTCGCCTCCGGTTCGCTGCGGAGTGCGCGTCAACGCGCGCCAGTCGGAGGTTAAAACCCCGCTCTACGATCCCAGCGCGCCCGGCTCGCGCCTTGGAATTCCCGTGGAGGCTTTTACCGGCCGCGACCTCGAAGGTATCACGGGACTGCATGTGCACAATCTCTGCGAACTTGGCGCCGACGCGTTGGAGCGAACGCTGGCCGCCGTCGAACGTCAGTTCGGAGCATGGCTGCCGCAGATGCAGTGGGTTAATTTCGGCGGCGGCCACCATATCACCCGGCCAGGCTATGATCTCGACCACCTTTGCCGCATCATAAACGATTTCCGGAAGCGCTATCCGATCCCCGTGTATTTGGAGCCCGGCGAAGCCGTGGCGCTGAACGCGGGCGTGCTGGTAACGTCAGTGCTCGACATCGTGCATAACGCTATGGAGATTGCGATTCTCGACTGCTCGGCCGCCGCGCACATGCCTGACGTATTGGAGATGCCGTACCGCCCGCAAATCTCCGGCGCCGGGGCGCCCGGCGAATTCCCGCACACTTACCGGCTGGGGGGGCTGACCTGTCTGGCTGGCGATGTGATTGGCGACTATTCGTTTCCCGAGCCGCTACGTCCCGGCATGCGGCTGGTGTTCCTTGACATGGCCCACTACACGATGGTGAAAACCACAATGTTCAACGGCGTCAACCTGCCGGACATTTGTGTGCGACGTGCGGAGACCGGTCGCATTGAGGTGCTGCGCCACTTCGCCTACGAGGACTATCGCGGGCGCCTGGGGTGACCGCTCCGGCAGGGTCAGCCTGACAGAGTGCAGCCGAAACAGCTAAAGCCCTGGCGTACCCATGCAACGCTGGCGGACTAAAACCTCAAGTTCGCGCGCATCAGCCGCGCTTCCATTTCGGCAATCACGCGGTCGTCGTCGTGTTTGTCCCGCGCCTCGAAAGTGGCGGAAAAGCGCAGAAAGGCGCCGCTGTCGTCCCACGGCACCGTGGAAATTGAACACTCGCGGATGAGGTACTGTGAGGCTTCCTCGGCGGTCTTGAACTCTACCAGTCCGGCCGCCTTGGGGGCTGGCAGGTAGAGATAGAACGTGCCGCCCGGCATACGCACCTTGAAGCCGACGCGCTTGAGGGCGGCGACGATTTTTTTCAGGCGGCGCTGGTAGTGCGCGCGGATCTGGTCGGCCAGCTTGCGGTTGGCGATGCCCGCGCAGGCGGCCATTTGGATGGCCTTGAATTGGCCGGAGTCGAGGTTGTCCTTGATTTCGGCGAAGGCCTGCACGATACGCGCCGGGCCGGCGACGAATCCCAGCCGCCAGCCGGTCATGTTGTAGCTCTTGCTCATCGAGTGCAGTTCGATTGCGCACTCGCGACCGCCCGGGCGGCTCAAAATTGAAAGCGGCGCACGACCGTAGACCAGCGTTGCATAAGCTGCGTCCTGTACGATCAGCAGGTTGTAAGTCTGAGCAAAGGCGATCAGGCGGTCGAAGAATTCCTCTGACGGAGCCGCGCCGGTGGGATTGTTGGGGTAGTTGACATAGAAAAGCTTGGCGCGACGGGCAACCGCCGGATCGATCCGCTCGAGATCAGGATAGAAATGGTTCTCGCGGCGCAGCGGAACTTTTACAACCTCGCCGCCAAGGTAGCGGGTGTGCGTGGCGAGCACGGGATACCCCGGCACGGTGACCAGCGCGAGATCGCCGGGATTGATAAAGCCCAGCGGCAACAGCGCCAGGGCGGACTTGGATCCGATGCTGTGGTTGATCTCGGTGTCGGGGTTTAAATCTCCGACGCCGAAAAATGTGCGCATGTACTCTGCGGCGGCGAGCTTGAAGGCGCGCGGGCCATTGTCTGAATAGCCCCGGTTGTCAGGGTCGTCCACGGCTTTTTTAAGGGCCTGACGGATGACTCTGGGGGCCATCTGGTCCGGCTCCCCGACGCCGAAATCAAGTAACTCCACCTCCGGCCTGGCGATGCGGGCGGCCGCCTTGGCGCGCTTGATTTTCTCGAACTTATAAATTTCGTTAGTAACGCCGAAATCGGCGCCGCCGATGCGGTTGGCGAAGAGTGCTTGCAGATCCATGGTGCGTGCTCCTAGTGCGTTTGTAAGCGCGGGTGTTCAGGTATCAGAAAAACATAATTCCAGCAGGCGCGCCTTGCGCCCCGGCGGAGTGTCGGGTGCGGCGGCCCACAGGGATGCCAGTTTTGCGGCGGGAGTGCCGTGCGTAATTTCAGGGGGCAGTTGCCTTGCGGCGGCGGCGGCGCCATGCGCAAAACGCACCGGCGTAACGCCGGCGTCGAGCGTCAGGCGCATGCTGCCGATCAAGCGGTCGTCCCAGGCCAGCTTGCGTGGCGCATCGCGAATGACACGCTCCACCCGGTCGCGCAGCCATGGATTCATCATGCGCGTCAGCAGGTCGTCCGCGTAAGCCGCCCAGCCTGCGTCTGTAAAGAGCGGGTCGAGCCCGTGGTGCCGGAAGCGCAGGGCTGCGCCGGATTCCTCCAGAAAGACCGCGCGGGCTTCGTCGAGCAGCGCCGGCGCCTGCCGGGCCACATCTGACATGCAGACGCAGCCAGCCTCGTTCGCCAGATAGCCGAGCCAGGCGTGCACCGCGTTGTGTCCGTAAAGTTTAGCCTCTTCGAACGGCAGCAGGTCGGCCTTCTCAACAAAGAGCGCCAGCCCGCGATCGAAATCGGCCCAGCGAATACGGCTGATGTAAATCCGGTTAAAGGCTTCGACGAGAATTGCCCGGCTGCCGCCTGGCGTCATGGGCTGAAGCGCATCGTTGGAAATTTGCGCTGCATCGGAGACCACGCCGCTCATCTTGCCGATCACGGTGTTGAGAAAGTCTGCCGTTTCCAGCACGGCTCCGGCGGCGGCGCCAAGCTGTTGCGCGCAGGCTGCGCGCAACAGTTCGGCAGCGTGGTTGTGATTTTCGCCGGTATATATCAGGCAGCGCGGCCCCCCGCCTTGCGCCGCCTTGCGCGCCAACCCCCCGGCCAGCAGGTGCGCCACGGAATCGTCGCCGCGATCGAAAAAGTCCACGCTAGGCAAGGCCGTGCCCAGCTCCTGGGCCGATGCAATCGCATCCACCAGCCGGACTCGATCAGCGGGATCGCGTGGATTTAATATCTCGACACCTTCGACGCGCCGGGTCTCGATCCCGGTCGCCGTGGCAACATTGACCATGTATGCGCCGCCGGCAGCGCGCACAGCGGCGACAACTTCCGGCAGGACCTCAGCGACAACGAGGCGCTGGAAGCGTCCGCTGCGAAAGGCCTCGAGCGTGAAAAGGCCGGACTGAATGGCGCCGAAGCCAAAGCCGACAAAAGTGCGACCGGTCACAAATCCACCACTTCGAAGCGCAGTTCGTAGCTGCGTGATTCGCCGGGCGCCAGCGTAACCAGCGTGCCTGCGGCGCGTTCTGCCGCCCGGCCAACGACGAGGCAGTTGGCGGGCTCAAGGCCCAGCACATGCGTGCCGGCGCAGGGCATCTTCCACTGCACAAAGCGAGGCAGCGTATCCGCCTTCCATGAGAGCCGGACGGCCAGCGGGCGGTGTGCGGCGCCGACGGGGAAGGCGGGCTGTTCAATTGTGGCTGTAGCCCAGCCTGCTTTGGTGACCACGTCCTCGTGGTAGTAAACACGCTCGGCGAAATCCGGATCGGGCGCTGCCGGCCAGCGATCGTGCCCGTCCATGATCGCCGCCGCATCGCGCGGCACCACCCGCCCGGCAGGACAGCGCAGCAGCGTGTCGCCGGTCAGGAGTGGAAAGCCGAAATTGCAGTGGTAAAGCAACATGTGCGGCGCGGGCTTGAAGCCGGCGTTTTCCACGACGTCGTGCAGGTGCAGCGTGTTTTCTCCCAGCCGGGCGCGCAGCTCGCGCCTCAAACGCAGGTGGTGTCCGAAGACCGAGACTTCTTCCACGACGCCCGCCACGCGCAGCTCGTAGTCGTCGCCGTGCCAATTCCCCTCCGCCACAACCTGCCGCGCCGGAAGGTTGTTGACCCGCCCGTGCAATCCCAGCGCCTCGCCGGCGTCGCTGCCGGGCGCCCCGGCCTGAGTAAGGCCGCAGGTGCTCAAGAGGCCGCCGCAAAAACTTCTCAGCCAGCCCAGGCCCTGGGGCTCATAGAAAGCGGGATGCGGCTCCCCCGGGCCAGCCAGCCAGCTCAGCGGTGCGCCGGCAAACTCGGCCAGCGAAATGTCCAGGCCGCGTGAGGGTATGATCCGGCAGGCCAGCCCGGCGCCGGTGCGGAGCTGGATAAATTCCATGCCGGCTTCCGGTCCTTCGGTGCCCAGGCGCCGCTCGAGACCACCCACCTGTTCGATACGTCCAACGCGCGCTTCGATTTCGCGCCGTGTCCAGAAGCGATTGTAGAGTTGCATAGTCAGTTGTAATGGTTTGTAGGAACTGCGCGCATGGTAGAATTGCGCCCCGCCCATGGCAAGTTCGTTTATTTATTGGCGCCGCTTGCGATCCATCGTAAATTTGTCAAATTTCAGCTGGCGGATTCCCGGTTCATGATCTCCCATGCCTTGTGGAGATAGAACTTGTAGTTTTCCAGCGAGGTTCCGCCCGGAATGCGGTGATCAAGTCCGAGAACGCACCCGCCTGTTTTGACGATGGGCGGAATTTTATATTCCAGTTCTCTGACGATGGCCGCTTTCGTCTGGCGGATGACGTGCTTGTCTATGCCGCCGTGGAACGCCAGCCGCGTGCCATATTGCTGGCGGATCTTCACAATATCCATATTGGCAGCCGGTTCCATGGGGTGCATGCAGTTCACGCCGGCATCGAGAAATGCGTCAATCACCGGGTTCATGTTGCCGTCGCTATCCTGATCGAACAGCTGCGCTCCGCGATCACGCAGCAGGTCCCAGATTTTTCTGTAATAAGGTGCGATGAATTCCCTGATTTGCGAGGGGCCCGCCAGCGGGCCGGATTTCCCGGCCATGTCCTCATGCACATTCAGCATGTCAACCGGCACAGCCGCGGAGACGCGGTCCAGGACTTTGTAGGCCGTATCGCCTATGGTTTTCAGGATGTCGTGAATCAGCTCAGGATCTTCGTAATAGGCGATGCACAGATTTTCCTCGCCAAGCAGCTGGCGCGGTTCATCAAATCCGCCTGGAATATCAACGCAGACGACCTTGTCTTCTTGCCTGTGGAGCAGGGCCGCAGACTGCCAGCCGGCGCCCATCCTTGCTTCAGAAAACTCATACCAGGGCTTGATTTTCAGCCAGTCGTCCATGGTTTTGACGGGGTAATCCAGCGGCAGCGGCAGGGTGGCCATTCCTTTAAGCAGCTTCATTGTTCTGCCCAGGCCGTCACGCCAGGTTATGTGTTCCTCGGTTTCCGCAATCGGCTCTTCGGGGTAGCCGCCGTCCCGCCCGGTGTTGACAGGAATGCCGGCGCGCGCCTCGAAACGGTATGTAAACGCCGAAAAGTCCAGCTCTTCAGGTGTTGCGCCCTGCTCTTCCCACTCTTCCTTCAGCCCCACCAGCGGGCCGAATATTTCTGTAAACAGGGGGCGCTGATTGCTCCGGAACGTCATGTAATTCAAATACTCTTCCCGCCCGACTGCGGAGGTCGTTTTGATTGCGAGATCGTTATGCGTTATCCACTTCAGCTTTTTCATGGCTTCTTGCCGGCCTGTGCGCCATGCCAGCTGCAAAAAGTCAGCGAGCCGCCTGACAGCGAGGACACCTTCACAAACCCGCGTTGCTTGAGGATGCGGTAGGCCATGTAGCTGCGAAACCCGACCTTGCAGTAGAGGAATACCGGCTTGTCGCGCGGGATCAGGTCGAGGCTGGCGCGCATTTTCGGCAGCGGCAGATTTAGCGCGCCGGGAATGTGCCAGAGTTCGTACTCCTGCGGGCTACGCACATCCACGATGGTGCCGGTGGCGGTCTGGACGGGGTAATCTTCGGCATACCAGAATTCGACATCACCCCGGCGCAGGTTGCCTGCCACAAAGCCGGCCATGTTCACCGGATCCTTGGCTGCGCCGTAGGGTGGCGCATAGGCCAGTTCGAGGTTGGCCAGATCTTCAACCGTCATGCCGGCGCGCAACGCCGTTGCCAGCACGTCCAGCCGTTTGTCCACTCCGTCGTAGCCAACGGCCTGGGCGCCCAGCAAGCGACCGGAATCAGGGGCAAAAAGCACTTTTAAATGCATCTGCGCCGAGCCCGGATAATAGCCGGCGTGCCCCGAAGGATGGAGGTATACCTTTCGATAAGCCCGGCCCAGCCGGTTGAGCGTTTTTTCCGTGGCGCCCGTGCCGCCGCCGGTCATATCGAAGACTTTGACAATCGCCGTGCCCTGCGTGCCGGCGTAGCGCGCGTCGCGCCCGGCCAGGTTGTCGGCCACCAGGCGCCCCTGGCGGTTCGCCGGGCCGGCCAGTGGAATCACGCCTGCTTCACCGGTTACCGCATCGAGGACTTCAATCGCATCGCCGGCCGCATAAATATCCGGATCCGAGGTCCGCAGATGGGCGTCCACGCGAATCCCGCCGCGCGGCCCCAGCTCCAGCCCCGCCGCCTGAGCCAGCGACGCGTCCGGACGCACGCCGGCGGCCATGATCGCAAAGTCTGCTACGATAGTGCTGGTGTCCTTCAGCCCCACTGCGATCCGCCCGCCTGCGTCCCGGAACTCCGCTGCAGCGGTGCCAAGATGCAGGCGCACCCCGTGGGCTTGCATGTGGGCTTCCAGGTCGCGCGCCATCTCGCGGTCCAGCGGCGGCATAAGTTGAGGCAGCATCTCGACCAGATCCACATCCAGCCCGCGCTCCCGCAAATTCTCGGCCATCTCAACGCCAATATAGCCGCCTCCGATTACTACGGCGCTGTGGGCGCCGCCATCCACCACGGACTTGATCCGGTCCATGTCCTCGATATTGCGCAGCACGAAAAGCCGGGGATGTTCCATGCCGGGCAGCAGCGGCTTCAGCGGGAGCGCGCCCGGGCACAGCACCAGTTTATCGTAAGCTTCATCATACTTGCGCCCGCTGGCGGTTTCGACAACCTGCACCGTGCGGCTGGCGCGGTCAATGGCCAGCGCCGTATGGCCAGTACGCACATCCAGATTGAGCGCGGCCTTGAGGCTCTGCGGTGTCTGCAGGAGTAGGCTCTCGCGTTCCTGAATCACCCCGCCGATATGATACGGCAGCCCGCAGTTGGCAAAGGAGACAAAGCCGCCCTTTTCCAAAACCACAATCGAGGCTTGTTCATCCAATCTCCGCAGGCGCGCTGCCGTGGACATTCCGGCCGCCACACCGCCGACAATCACAACTTTCATCGTGTGCTCCTCAGGGTTTCTGCCAGTGACATATTTTTGTAACAGCTCAGGTAGTCAGGAGTCAGGAGTCAGAATCCAGAATGAATACGCAATAATCGGACATGGAAGAGCGAAATGGTCTGTCGTTAAAGCAGAGCGTTATCGCCTTTCCCTTCTGAATCCTGAATCCTCCTCTGAGAAACCAGGGTTCAGGGTATCAGGGTTCAGGTAAAATCCGGCCTGAACCCTGAACCCTGAACCCTTTCTCATCTCCCGCCCCATCTGGCGGCTTTTGCGCCAGCGGCCAAACTGACTTCTGAATACTTGAGTAGTTACGTTTTAAGTTCGCTAGCGTCCCATGGGACGCAGGCTGTTAGGCTGTAGGCTGTTAGACTGTTAGGAA
>JBAXJV010000016.1:0-17107 GCA_037137675.1 bacterium
ACCCTTTCTCATCTCCCGCCCCATCTGGCGGCTTTTGCGCCAGCGGCATTCCTGAATTCTGACTCTTGAATTCTGACTACATGAGTAGTTACAATTATTCACCGAAATCATCCCCTGCCCTAACCTGTGTTCCGGAATGCTACCACGTCACCGCCCGCCCACCCAAGCGCTAACAGGAGCCTTCCTGATCTCGCCGGAAAATGAGTTGGCACTTTTTTATTGCAGCTCAAAAGATGTATTGCATTACACATAAATACATGTCGAAAATGAAGTGCATTCCATACAGCGTCTGATTGTGAGGCAGGAAGGTGTGTCATGCTCGATGAACTTTTCGAACTGAGCAGGCATTTGGTTCGTCAGGCCCAGCGGCCATACCGCCGTTACCTGATGAAGGGGGCGACGTTTGGCGGTCGCTGCACGATTCTGACAGGGCAACGCGGCGTCGGCAAAACGACCTGCCTGGTTCAGCATCTGGCCGAAACGTTTCCCGATTATGCGGTCTCGCGGAAGTGTTTGTATCTGCCGTCCGATCACTTTCTCGTGGCCCGGACGCCGCTGTACGAAATCGCTCGCGATTTCGCCAACCAGGGCGGCCGGCTGTTGTGCCTGGATGAGGTGCATAAATACCTTCCCTGGCCGCGCGACATAAAGAGTCTCCTCGACACGTTTTCTGACCTGCGCGTGGTGGCCTCGGGGAGTTCCATGCTACAGATTCACAGCAGCACGCACGACCTCAGCCGGCGCGCCGTTGTCCACCACCTTCACGGCATGTCTTTCCGCGAGTTTCTGGAACTGCGCCTGGACTTGAGGCTGCCGGTGGTGGCGCTGGCTGACCTGTTGCGAAAACACGAGCACCTGGCCCCTGAACTGGCGACACAAGTTGCCGGCAAGCAGCAGAGCGTGCTCGATTTGTTTCGCGAATATTTGGAATGGGGGTTCTACCCCTACTTCCGCGAATATCCCAACCGCGACTTGTTCTGGGCAGTACTCGAGCAAAGCATGCACACGGCCATCGAGAGCGACCTCGTGGCGATTCATCCCAGCCTGACGGGCAACAGCGTGGCCCGGATCAAACGACTGTTGACCGCGATCGCCGGTTCGGTTCCGTTCACACCCGATCTGGTAAAATTACGACGCCTGTTGGAGATTTCGGATGATCGCACCTTGAAGGCGTATCTACAGTATCTGGTGGATGCCGGGTTGATTATGGCCTTGCATCGCGAAGGCGGCGGCCTGAAAGCGATGGAAAAGCCGGGTCGCATCTATCTGGGCGATCCAAACCAGGCCTTTGCCGTGGGCGGCGCGCAACGGACGGAGCTGGGCGCCGTGCGGGAGACATTCTTCTGCCGCCTTGTGTCAGTCCGTCATCAGGTGCAAGCCGCCACCGACACAGACTTTCTTGTGGATGGCCGCTGGCATTTCGAGGTTGGCGGCCGCACGAAAACCGCCCGGCAGATCGCGGCGGTCCCTGACGCCTATCTGGCCGTCGCGGATACCCCGGTCGGAGTGGGGCGCCGGATCCCGCTCTGGCTGTTCGGCTTCCTGTATTGACGACGATTACTCGTTCTTCAGGATATCGAAGGAGCGCACGAACCAGCGGTGTGGCTGACCCGCCACGGCCCCCGGTTCGAGTACGGGATCGCGCCAGACCGTCGCCACCGCACGGATGCCGGAGAGCGGCGAAATATTCCGGTTATTATTGATGTAAATCGAGCGCGTCGGCTCGCCATAGAGCATGATCACAAATGTGTTCTGACGCACCCCCAGCAAGCCCGCCGTGTTGATGAAAAACGATTCCTTTTCCAGCGCTGTGTAACCATTAAAGATGGGGCCGTTGCAGAAACCGTGCTCCGCCCAGCCCACCCGGCAGAAATCGGTCAGATTGGCTATGCTCCCGGTGCTGGCATTCAGCCACACTGTCGCCAGCGCCCCCGGGTCCGGGACAGACACGAAACCAGCGTCTTTTCCGGGACGATTGATAGACATATCGGTAAACACCGCCTTCCAAATGTTAGAATTGAAGCTGTTCGCATTCACAAGACCCCAATCCCTGGCCGGGCCGTCTGGCGTAGCAGCACTCGTACGACTGGACCCGATGGTGAAATGGTCGAAAATCGGGTCAATCAAAGTGGAGCTGGTGTCGCCAGGAGGCGGCACCAGCCGTATGGTTGTCCAAAGATCCTTAGGATTGTTATTATAACTTGGCACCCCTGAACGCAGCAGATAGGTAAGTTCTCCGACACTCTGAAGCGGACGATTGGCAACGTACATTCCGGTGTTGGTGCCATCTGTGGTTTTAAAATACAAAGCCGTCCCCAGATAGGTCGCCGTTCTCTGATTTACAGCGCCAATTGTTCCGGCCAGGCTGCTTGCGTTATACCCGATCCACTATCTGCTCGCCGAGCTTGCCATCCAGTTACAGCGAGGATCAAAGCACTCTAGGCCGTTCGTTGTCCAGCTCGATCCAATCGGCAGGCTTCCGAGTAGCAGCGATGCCGTCCCCACCACGGATAGCGGCTGATTTGTGGGGTACGGCGACGCATCCACGATCGTTCCGACACCAAAAGCCCCCTCATACACCTGAAATCTAACATGTGCATCAATCCTGACGGTTGAACTCAAATCTGAGCTGCCCAGAGGTTGCGATGAGCTTAAACAAGCTATTTCGGAAGGCAGATGGTAAAAACCTGAAGCGCCCAAAATTAGCCGCTGCTGACCGCTGACTGATGCTGGCGCAGGAAAGTTTGAGGGCACCACCGTAAAGTCAATTTGATAAGCCAGCCAATAGTCATTGGCCGCAGGTTCCATAAACGGGTACCAGCATTCGACATCCATGTAACTACGGTATTGCAGATTGGTAGTGCCAGTATTGACGGTTATCACGAATCGGTCCTTTTTCCGGATTTCATTGATCATCGGCACCTTTTCAGTGCATGAGGATGCTAAATCTTTTGGAATGTTGCCGGCATCCACATAGTCAAGCAGGTTGGAGAAAACCAATTCCGTGCTGTTATTGATGCCGCAAGCTTTAAGGGCTTGTATAATATCTGCCCGTCGCCCCATTAAGGCGTCCTCGTCCCCGCTTAAGTCCACCAGCACGTTTGTCCGCAGGTAGGGTTGAAAGACGACAAAGTTATTGGTGGCACCGGTGGTAAACAGGTTGGGCATGGTTTGGAAGCTAGGTGCCGCAGGAAGGTTGTTGGCATCCGGCACGTCACTCAAGTCAATCTCCTGGACATTCGTTCCGGCACCCCGGGCACCGGAAATGCCCACCTGATTCGCGTCAAACAGTCCTGAGACATTCAACACCACATAGGCGTAGCGCACATCTTCGAAGCTACCTGCCTGCCCGACCGTGAGTGGCACCCAACCGATATTAGCGTTCACGCTGGCCCAGCTTGAGGTTACGAAGGCGCCGCGCGGCAGGTAGTTGGTCGCACCCCAACTGGTAAGCGCAGCATCAACCACGCCACCACCACTATTCGTCGGATAGAGCACATCGAATGGCGGATAGATCGCGTTATTGCAAGACGTCTCCACAGTGTCCATGGCACGGGCCAGAGCCACATGCAGGAGCTGGCGGGCACGCACATCGTTTTTGAAGTTGCCGGAGGCCATGCGTTCGGTGCGCATGTAGATTGCGAAAGCCGCGCCGAGCAGCATCAACATGGCCGTCAGGCCAATCACGATCAGCAAGGCAATGCCGCGGCGGTGGCGCCGGGGAGCGCCACTGCCGGGACTGAAGGAGTTCAGGCTGCAGGCTGCAGGGAATTTTTTCATGTCCGTGTAATCCGTGGTGAGGAGTTAGCTTGATTCTTGAAAACGCCTTGCACATCTTTCGAACTGTTCGATAATTTCAGGCACCTTGGGAATAGGGCAGCCCTTCCGTATAACGTCAATTCCACCCTTCCAGACAGCCGCTGATCCACCGCCGCAAGCAATTTTTCGTCATTAATCATGCCACCAATCTCCACTCTGCGGCATTGCCCCTGCCATGCGCCATCTTCGGTTCAGCCAAACGGGTCCAATGCATGACAACATCATGCTTCAGGGATGCCGCTGCAAAGGCCTTGGCCAGAATAGTCCAGATCGGATGACCGGGCGAGACCTCGAGCGCCTCTTTGGCCATCGCATTGAGAACGGAGCTGATTCGAAAAGCTGACACATGCACAGTCAACCCCAAACGGACGCCCAGCGTATTTTGCTGCGGAGGCAATAAATTCATACTTAATTAATAGCAGACTCAGTTGGTGGTGACGATCTTGTAGAAGTAGGAGGCCGAGTTGGTCATTCGCGGGAAGCTGCTCGTGTAGGGACCGTTCAGCGGCAGCGGATAGGAGCTAGCGAAGACCGGAACATTGGTCCAGAAAATCGGCAGCGGCGCTAAATTTGTCGCATACCACGGAGTTGGCACCCACCCGTTGGTGCCGGTATGGACAATCCAAACATTAGTGTTCAGCCAGACACTGAGAATGGATGCCGATGTCAGGGTGTATGATTGCTGCGTGAAGGTCGCGATCAGCGTGCCAGCGGCTTGTACGTTGAGCCAGGTGAAATTCGTGACCGTGCTGTTGTTGCCAAAGGTCATGCCGGTCACTCCAACGCCATTGGTGGTCAGCGTGACAATTCGATAGCCGTTAGTCGCCGTGATGACAAAGGCTGCGCTGTCGCCAGGCAGCACATTCGTACTCGCCGGCGAAACCGTGCCGTTCCCCAGCGCACTGCCAATCAGCACAAATGTTTGCAGCGGAGTGGGCGGAAAAGTTTCGTTGTAGTTGGCCCTGCCGAAGGTAAAATCGCTTGCTCCGGTATCATTCCACCAGAACAATCCATCGTTGGGGTTGCCGTACAAATACATGGGTTCAGTTAAAATATCGTCGTCTACACCAACATATGTGAAACCGTGGCTAGGAAGTATGCCAGTGTCGTAGCCATAGCAGAGGGCTTGCTCAATAGCCCCAAAGCTACGCTTCAATACAATGCCACCACTAGTCGGCCAAATATCGCTAAACGTCATATCCCGAGGGATGATGTTGGCCATACCCAACAACCAGAAGCCATAGCCGTTGGTTGGGTTGTGCAAGGCAGCATCATTGGTCAGAGTGTATATCTTATATGGCGTAGAAGCGTTGCCGGAATCATATATTTCGATGCTCCATTTACCTAACGCTGTACCACTCCGGCCGGCCAGTTCTGCAAATTGCCAATCAGTATTGCGGGGAGTATCATCCACCACATTGAATTCATTAATCCAGACTGCGCCGGTTGGGCAGGAAAAGACGATGTAGTAGGCGTTGCTGGTACCGAAGTTCACCGGGGAGTACCAAGCGGGCGTGACATACTCCTGATTGGTCTTGGGGTGCTCTGCTGTAGCCTGAGTGAGATAGCCCTGAAAAGTAGCGCCGACCCAGTATTTGACAAACATGTCTGGCGGCTGAGTCGGAATTTGATTCGTGGTCTGGTAACGCCACCAACGCGAGGCGGGGTTGCTGGCAATGCAATTCATGGCCAGTGAATTGGGCGCACCGCTCCAGCCGCCATAATTTGTGGCGGTCTGATAATAGGCGGTAAGCTGGATGTTGGAGGGGAAAAGGAAGGGATTGGCAAGGTCTATGGATATATCCACGGCATTGGTGTAAATGGGAATGCGCGGAGAAATCGTCAAATTGCTGAGCACCACGTCGCAGGCCATCGGCGCCACCACGATCACGTTATCCAGACAGACCCGCCCCACCCCGCCCGCTGCCGGGTTGGTGTTGTTCTGGATACGCACGTAGCGGTTGGTGAGGTCGTAGTTGATGTAGGTGAAATAAAGGTATTCGTTGACGTTGCTGATGCTGGCGATATTGGTCACCGTCACCCAGCCGGAATTATTAGTACCGCCTCCGGGCGAGGTCAGCACGGTGAGCATAGCAGTAGGCGGCGGGACACTGGAAGTCGCCCAGTTGCGATACCAGAAACTGATTTCGCCGATGCCATTGGTCATCATAGGCGACTGCACAAAAGGCGCGACATCTGACAAGACGTGATTGATACTGCCGGTACTGACGACTTCAGAAAACCCGTTCGAGTTCATGAAACAGCTAAAACCATTAAATGCACGGCCATCCGCTGGATCTTGATTAAACACCTCCACGTTGTTGCCGAGCCAGAGCGAGGAGGAACGCTGGCGGGTAACCACCACGTCGCGGATGATCAGCACGCCGTTATTACTGCTGGTGTTCAGCACCCAGAAGAAAAGGTTGGTGGAGTTAAGTGGCAGGAGGTAGTTGGCGGTCACGGCATTTGTATTCGCGCCACCGGCCAGGCCGCTGGACAACGCAAGCTTGTTGGTGCCCCAGTCGGTCGAGTTATTTCCGGGCGTGGCATAAACCTCAAAAGCGGCCGCATTATTGGTGTCGCCAGCCAACCAGGTAACCGCGACCTGGATGGCGCGGTCGCTAATCAACGGCGTGCGCAGGTATTGACTAACCCCGGGGTCAGCGCGACTGGCCTCCATACGGCACTGGCTGACGGTGTTGGACTCCATCCAGACTTCGCTGGCCACCCAGGCGTTGGTAGCATCATAGGATGTCACCGAAAGCGCACCCAGCCGTAGCGGGAGATCGCCGGAGGTGTGCGCAAAAATAACCGCCGCATTGGTGGCGCGGTTCACAGCAATCTGGATATTGGTTGCAGCTCCGCTGATCGAATTAGTCCACACGGGTGATCCCCAGAACGAACGATTGGCATTGGTGTACTGATTAAGCGGCGCCAGATAGACAGCCAGCCCGACGGTTCCGGTGGGCGCCCAGGCAGTCACCTGCAGTGTACCGACGCCCACCAGCCCAAGGTCGCGGTTGGCCTGTACGACGTAGCCCAGATAGTTCGTGGCCACTGTTTCCGCCCAGAAGGTGGCGCCATTGCTTGTGATCTTGCAAGCGTAGATCCCGTAGTCGGTGGTCGGGCTGATCAAACCGTTTGTGTAGGTGGGTACGGTTGTCCAAGGGGAGCCAGTAAAGTTTTCCGCACGACTAACGCTAACGGTGCGGGATTCGGCGTACCATTCAGTAGCATTGACCTCTTTGAAAAACACCGACTCGTTGCCCTCAAGGTGGGCCATAATCACGGCCATGGTGGCACTGGTATTAACCGGAACACTAAAAGGAAGGCTGACCGCACTATTTGAAGCGGTATAATTGGTGACCAGAAGCCAGTTGCCGGAATCTCCGTAGCTGAGATTGGTGGGGCAAAGATATATCCCCACAGTTGCCGAACTCGCGGCGTTGGTTGCGAGCCGGCACGACATACTAATCGTGCCGACGCCGTGCCAGTCTTCTCCGGCATTTCTGTTGTGACAGGCTAAATATCCGTTATTGGCGCTGTTACGCGTATAAAGCTCGCTGTTCGTGGGGCCCTGACACTGAACAACGCCCCAGTCAGTATTGTTAGCGCCATTGAATGCGATCGTGCTACTGAAAACAGTAGGGTACCAAGTGGTTGGGTCAACAAATGTCTGATACCTGTTCCGGAGGCTGTTGGTACCCCACAGACTGAAGCCGGGGCTGACTGGCGGAGTGGTGTCGGCAGACCCAAACACATAGTTTGTGCCAGATGGCCATGCGTTAAAGTCCTGATAAGCGCATGCGCGCAGGGTGTATTGGCCTGACTGCTCGTTGTATTGCAAGACGTATTGCCCCTGCAAAGCGCCCTGCATGGCAAAAGCGTTGCCGTTCGTTTGCATGGTGCCAAAGATCGGTGCATTGGTTTTCCACTGCGTCGAATCGCCCAGCGTAATCGTCTGGCCATACTGTTGAATGGCGCCATTCGTCGTGTAAGGATTGAGCCCCTGCATGGCGATCAGAACCTGATTAGTGAGCGTTGCAATCGTAAAAACACCCTGCCATTGGTACGGCGAAATCAGGTCCAGGCTCAAGGTTGAGTTGTTAGCCAAAACATCCACTCCGCTATAACTCGATTGGCCGCGCCGCACGGGACAGGGGTAGTTGGTCCAATCCTGATAATTTGACCATGTCTGAGCATTCGTCCCGCCGGGATAAAAGAAAGGCGACTTCCGCTCCGCGTCCGACCCGTAATAGCCACTGAAGTCCACCTGAATCGAATATGCAACGATGGTGTTGGCCACCGGTTGCGCCGGGATGGCGGTTGCCGACCGGTAGCGCCCGCCACCCATAGGATTCATGGGAATGGGCCCATTTGTCACGCCGCCAGTTCCGATCCGGTACCACAGCTTTGACGTGATCCCGAAGGCGGCAAATGGCTGACTAACCGAAGCAATATCGCAGGAAACAAAGACCGGATCGGTGACCGATGGATAACCGGGGTCGACAATCACATTGGAAACCGCCACCCGCGCAGGCGGATAGCTGATCGCAAGGTCATCAAATTTGGTGATGATCGAATTCGGCAATTCATTTGTCACACGCACGCGCAGAAAAGAGCTCTCCGAACGATTAACCGTCCCTGTAAACTGCGTCCAACTCGCGGCCGTCAAATTAGCCCTTATCGAATCCCGGAGCACCCAGTTCGATCCGTCGGTGGATGTCTCCAAGGCATACCAGTTGGTCGGAGTTCCTGATGCGGCTTTGACCCAGAAGGTCACCGTGCCCGCGCCGTTAGAAAGCAAAGGCGAACTGATCGCCGACTCACCTGTGGAATATTTATTAAACCAGGCAGAATTGGAACCGCTATGAACATCCGGTTGTACTGGTAGTCTGCTATAAATGCCGACATTTGATGCACCCCAATCATCTGCGTAGTTTGTTGGAGTATACACCGGCGAAGGTGAACCAGGATAGGTTTCAAACCCCTGAAAAATGTTGCCGACATTGTAACTGGCTGGGGCAAACTGCCCGGCAGCGGGGTATTGCACCGGGCTGCGTAGCGCCGCCTGGAAACCGCCGTAAGAGACCTCGATGTAATACGGCACGCTGCCGGTCGGTGTTGTCGGCGGCAGCGGCATCGGCAGAGCATTGGTCGTCACATAATAATTGCTACCCGTGGTAGCCATCCCCATATACTCAAAAACCGCATTGGTGTTATCGCAATACCAGACGCCTGCCGTGATACCAGTGGCACCTGCCAGCGGGGTCAGAAAACCGGAAATGTAGACGCTGTCAAACCAGGTCGGCGCGGCCGGGGTATTAGTAAACGCTGAAAATCCAATATCAGCACCGGGTTCGGCGATGATGACTTCGTCCAAACACAGCGCCGGGTGGTTGGAAGTCGCAAGATTTCGAATGCGCAAATAGTTATTAGTCCGGTCGTTGCGCTGGACGGTGAAATACAGATAGTCACTGGAGAACAGATTGGAAACCGCGGCGATGGGCGTCCAAACGCCATTCGTGGCGGGTGCCACTTCAACCGTAAAACCCCCAGCGGCAGGATCGCTGTTGGTCTGCGCGTTGCGGTACCAGAAGCTTACCTGACCGATGCCGTTCGTAAGCTGTGGTGACCGCAGCGACTGATTCGTCGCAGGCCCGCCGTTGAGGATGCCGGAGCGGTAATGGTTAGTAAACGCCAGCTCGGCATCCGGCGATGAATTGCTGGTGACGCGGCCATCTGTCAGCACCCAGCCGTCAACATTCGCGTAGGTTCCATAGCCACCGGTGCCGTTGGTCCAGGCATCGAAATTGAGGTAGTTCGCGCGCAGCACACTCCAGGTGTAACTATTTTCGTCGAATGTAAATACCAACGAACCATTGTTGGTGCCGTAGGTGCCGTAAAGCACGATGTTGGTTGCGCCGCCACTGGCGGTTCCGTAGAAGGGGAAATTGGTGACCGGTTGCGTCGCCGCCCCGAAATTGGTCGCCCCGCCATTCTGCCCCGTGAACCAGAAGCCGGTATTAGTAAAATTGTTGGTGACCTGCATAACGCCCTGCCAGAGGCCGTTGCTCACCAGAATCATGCCGGGGTTCAACCCGTTAGTGCCAGTCACCACCAGATTCGTGTAGACCGAATTGAACGGTGCGGCGTGGATCTGAACCGGCAGTGCCGCAGCGGCACCGCCAACCGGGTAGTTGGTGGGAGCAATTGGATTGGCACCGTCGTTGGTGGCGGAGAAGTAATAGTACAGCATTGTGCCCGGCACGCTCTGCGCCGGCACTGGCGACGTGGTCGCAAAGTGGTTGCCGCCGGTGGTGGCCATGCTGATGGATGTGAAGGCGCCCGTGGCTCCGATTTTGTAGTAAGCCGTCGCAATTATGTTGGAGGCTGCCGCGAAGGGCAGAATGTCCAAGCCCAGCGCGATCGTATTGGTCGTATAGGGCATGACGGGAAGCGCAACCGCGTTGGTCAGCACCAGATAGGAGCGCAAGATGCTGTAGCTTGAAGGGTTGTTTGTATCGGGTGGATAGTATGCAGGACTGATAATCGCGCTGTTATAACCTGACAACGCGCAGCTGATGAAATATTGGACCAACCCGGCACCGCCATCGGGCCCGATACGGGGCGGAATCGCAACCGCGTTCGAGTAGGCTGTGCCGCTATTGGTCATCGTCAACATGCTGTAAACGCCGGTGCTGCCACTGCGATAGTAGAGCGTGGCGGTGATAGACGCGCCGGACAGCGGGGTGATCACGGCACTGACTGTAACCGCATTGGTGGCGGTGGGGTTGGCGGGGGCATTAGTTACTGCACCGAAACTGACACCCGCACCGGGCTCGGCAACGATGACTTCGTCCAAACAGAGCGCCGGGTGGTTGGAGGTCGTAAGATTTCGAATGCGCAAATAGTTGTTGGTACGGTCGTTGCGCTGGACGGTAAAGTACAGGTAGTCACTGGAAAACAGATTGGAAACAGCGGCGATGGGCGTCCAAACGCCATTCGTGGCGGGCGCAACTTCAACTGTAAAACCTCCAGCTGCAGGATCGCTGTTGGTCTGCGCGTTGCGGTACCAGAAACTTACCTGACCGATGCCGTTCGCAAGCTGTGGTGACCGCAGCGACTGATTCGTCGCCGGCCCGCCGTTGAGGATGCCGGAGCGGTAATGGTTAGTAAACGCCAGCTCGGTATCCGGCGATGAATTGCTGGTGACACGGCCATCGGTCAGCACCCAGCCGTCAACATTTGTGTAGGTTCCATAGCCGCCGGTGCCGTTGGTCCAGGCATCGAAATTGAGATAGTTCGCGCGCAACACACTCCAGGTGTAACTATTTTCGTCGAATGTAAATACCAACGTGCCATTGTTAGTACCGTAAAGCACGATGTTAGTTGCGCCGCCGCTGGCGGTTCCATAGAAGGGAAAATTGGTAACCGGTTGCGCCGCCGCCCCGAAATTGGTCGCCCCGCCATTCTGCCCCGTAAACCAGAAGCCGGGATTGATCAAATTGGTAGTCTGTGCGACACCCTGCCAGAGGCCGTTGCTCACCAGGATCATACCGGGGTTCAACCCGCCAGCGCCAGTCACCACCAGATTCGTGTAGACCGAACTGAACGGTACGGCATGGATCTGAACCGGCAGTGGCGCAGCGGTACCCCCAACGGGGTAGTTGGTGGGAGCAATTGGATTGGCGCCATCGTTGGTGGCGGAGAAGTAATAGTACAGCATTGTGCCCGGCACGCTCTGCGCCGGCACTGGCGACGTGGTCGCAAAGTGGTTGCCGCCGGTGGTGGCCATGCTGATGGATGTGAAGGCGCCCGTGGCTCCGATTCTGTAGTAAGCCGTCGCGATTATGTTGGAGGCCGCCGCGAAGGGCAGAATGTCCAAACCCAGAGTGATCGTATTGGTCGTATAGGGAGTGACGGGAAGCGTAGCCGCGTTGGTCAGCACCAGATAGGAACGCACGATGCTGTAGCTTGAAGGGTTATTCGTATCGGCTGGATAGTAAACGGGGCTGGTAATATTGCTGCTATATCCTTCAAACGTGCAACCGACGAAATATTGGACCAGTCCGGCACCGCCATCGGGACCGATACGGGGCGGAATCGCGACCACGTTCGAATAGGTTGTGCCGCTGTTGGTCATCGCCAGCATGCTATAAACGCCGGTGCTGCCACTGCGATAGTAGAGCTTGGCGGTGAGGTTGGAGGTGCCGGCCATCGGCGCAATCACGGCGCTGACTGTAACCGCATTGGTGGCGGCAGGGTTGGCGGGAGCATTAGTCAGGGAAGCGAAGACGACTCCAGCCCAGAAGGGGTCAGTAACAATCACGTCGTCGAGACAGAGCTGCTCGGTTGAGTCGTTAAGCAGTCGGACGTAACGACTATTGCGATCCTCGACGGTTAACGCAAAGCGTTGATAAACGCCGCCGTTAACCAGAACATTCGTGATCGTGTTGGTCCAGGTTGTACCATCCACCGAGGTTTGCACGCGGCAAGCAGTGGCTGGTGACCCGTTGGAGGGATTGTCCCGATACCAAAAAACGACCTGACCGACGCCCTGAGTGAGCGACGGAGTCTGAATCCACCCGTTGGTGGGTAATTGCGCGCTCTGGCCGCGGTAGGTGTGATTGGAATCGCCGATTAAACGTCCCGCAGCACTGGTCCATCCGGCATTGGTTGCGCTATTCGTGGGCCAGGCATCAAAGCTCTGATAGACTCCGTGATCAATCGAATAGGCCAGATTGGTTTCGACAAAGGTAAAGATAAAGGCCCCGCTATTTGTGCCGCCGATCACGATATCCGGGCCGCTGGTGTTGGCGGTGCCATCAATACGGAAGAGTGTCCGGGATTGGGTCAGATCGCCCCAGATGTTGGTCGTCGAGGGCGTGTTGGTGGTCTCGGCGCGGAACTTGACCAGCGCATTGGTGACGGCATTGGACGACTGCGCCACACCCAGCCAGCTATAACTATCCACCAGCCAGAGATTGGTGTTGAGACCACCTTGCACACGAAAACTATCCTGCCTGTATCCACTGCTGTAGGCAGGCACATTAACCGTGAACTGGTTGGTGACCGAGGTGGATGGGCTCACCGCATCCGGCCCCTGAAAGTAGGCGACGAAGTAGTATTTGACCATGCCCGCCTGCTGTCCGGGAATGGCGTTGGCGGTAATCCAGCCATTCACGCCGTTAGTAAGCATGGCGATGGAATTCGTAGTCCCGTTATTATAGCTCCAGAAATTAGTGACCGTAATGTTTGAAACCAGCCCATCCGGAACCACCGTCACTGTCAAAGAGACGGGATCATTCACATTAGGAATACCGGGAGATGACTGGGCGTTAGTGATCGCCACCCACGCTGGCGGATAGCTGATCACTAGATCGTCGAATTTTGTGATGATCGAGTTCGGCAACTCATTTGTCACACGAACTCGCAGAAAAGCGCTCTCCGAACGGTTAACCGTCCCTGTAAATTGCGTCCAACTCGCGGCCGTCAAATTAGCCCTTATCGAATCCCGGAGCACCCAGTTCGATCCGTCGGTGGATGTCTCCAAGGCATACCAGTTGGTCGGAGTTCCTGATGCGGCTTTGACCCAGAAGGTCACCGTGCCCGCGCCGTTAGAAAGCAAAGGCGAACTGATCGCCGACTCACCTGTGGAATATTTATTGAACCAGGCAGAATTGGATCCGCTATGAACATCAGGTTGTATTGGTAGTCTGCTATAAATACCGACATTTGATGCACCCCAACCATCCGCGTAGTTTGTCGGGGTATACACCGGCGCAGGTGAACCAGGATAGGTCTCAAACCCCTGCACGCCATTTACGCCAATAAACATATTGGTGACAAAGGCTGCGCCGGGGTGGGCATGGAGCAGCAGCGCCGCCAGTGCGACCAGCGCCAACCAAGCCCTATTTTGCCGCTTTTTCATGGTCTGATCCTAGTACCATATATGCGTAATAGTGTAGTCGAAAACTGGGCTTTCTGCAAGTTTAAGATTGGCGAATCCGTTTGGAATTCGTCCGGCCAAAACAACGCAACTGCTCCCATGTTTAATCTGGCCAATATCCAAGTGCATAGCCCCTTTCCCGTAGCCGCCGCGGTAACGCGGTGGTTGGGCGGCTGGGGTGAACCAAGCGAAGAGCCACGCCGTCACCGGCGCGGCTACGCTCTACGGAACGGAAGGCCGTTCATCCAATCGGATGCGGCAGGAAAATTTCTTCGAACAGGCTGCGGGCGTAGCGATCGGTCATCAGAGAAAGGTAATCCACCACAATCTGCGATAGCGAGGGCTGTTCGCCTTGCGCGTACATTTTTCCAATAAACGCATGCAGTTCGCGCACGGCCTGCGAATCTGACTCCCTTACACGGCCCCACTGCCGCTGGGGTCTGGACGCCAGCGCCCGCTGGGCAAACTCGAAGATGATGGTCAGCATGTTCTCTGTGCGCGCAGCATATTCCACAAGCTGGGGGTGGGAATAGATGTAGCGGCTGTTGTAAATATACATCTGGCGCAAGGCGTCAAACACATCCTCCGAGAAGCCCATGCGCTCGGGAGTTTTCAAGTTTGTGCGAATCATGTCGGTAACGAGAGTGTTGATAATCGTACGGTTGTCGCCGCCCAGCAAGCGAACCACCGCTTTCGGCAGCGGTGGCAGGTGCCCCAGCACCCCCCCGGCATCCTCGTAATCACGGCCTATGTAGGCGATCCGGTCAGCCATGCGCACTACGCAACCCTCCATGGTGATCGGCGCCTGGCCGCGGGTGGTCAGCGCCTCCAACCGGCGCCCCGGCCTGGCGCGTGGCGCAAGGAAGCGCTCCGTGCGTTCGCCACAGTGGCTGACGATACCGTCGCGTACTTCGTAGGTCAAATTCAGCCCTCGTTCGTGGGTCGAAGAACGTACGGCCAGCTGGTCCACCACCCGCAGGCTGTGAAGCTCATGCTGGAAGGAGCGCTCGGGATCCGCATGTTTCCAGAGCTTATTCAGCAAATGCTCGCCCGTGTGTCCGAAGGGGCCGTGTCCCAAGTCATGGCCTAATGCGATGGCGTAGGCCAGGTCCTCGTTGAGCCCCAACGCCCGCGCGATAGTCTGCGCGATCGAGGCCATGTAGAGCGAGTGGTCCAGGCGCGTGGCAACGTGATCGCTCTCCGGCGCAAAAATCACCTGCGTCTTGTAACGCAGCCGCCGGAAGGCCGTGCAATGCAGAATGCGGTGCGCATCGCGTTGGAAACAAAGCCGGACGGGGTCCTGCGGCTCATTGCGCAAACGCCCACGGCTGTTCGCGCTGCGTGTTGCAAAGGCATGATCGAGCGTCTTGTCTTCCCGGTCCTGCGCCAGTTCTCGAAGGTTTTTTGTCATGGCAACTACTCAGGTATTCGTAATCACTCCGCGCCACAGTCCGCCACTTCATCTGCTTCTGGAAGCATCATGGCTTCGGCGAATTCCATTTGGAAATCCGGGCTGAGCGAGAGATCCACATGCTCGACCGACAGGAACACCCGGTCAGCGTACTCCTTTTCGACCCGCGAAAGCAGCACGCGTTTGGCGCCAAAGGAGGCCGCGTTGCCAACGAAACGGATGCGCGAACAGGGCACGGCGGGCAGCATCCCGATGCGGCGGGCATTGCTGCGCCGGATGAAATTCCCGAACGCACCCGCCAGCAAAACGGAGCTCAAATCCGAGGGCTTCAAGTTTAACATGCCAAGCAGAATATTGATGCCCGCCCGGATGGCGCCGCAGGCGAGTTGTAATTCGCGAATGTCGCGCTGATAGAGAAAAATCGGCTGGCCAGAGGCACTTTCGGACTGGCCTGCCAGCAACACGTTGAACTCCCCGTCGTGCCCGCAGAGCAGACGGCTCCGGATGGCTTCGGGCACAGACGAGGGCACTTCGTCCGGACCTAGCACGCGCCCGGTGGTATCCAGCACGCCCAGCCGGAGCAACTCTGCAGCGGCATCAATCAAGCCCGAGCCGCAAAGCCCCGACGGTTTGCCGTTGCCAATCACGTTGAATCGCAGGTCGCCATTGACGATCACTTTTTCAATGGCGCCCGACGCGGCGCGCATACCGTTGACAATCCGCGCCCCTTCAAAAGCCGGACCGGCCGCCACCGAGGTTGCCAGCATCCGCCCATGAGCAGCCAGTACGATTTCACCGTTGGTGCCGATATCCACCAGCAAAGCCGGTTCCCTCGCCTCATCCAGCCGTGTAGCCACGATGCCCGCAACCGTATCGCCACCAACAAAGCCACCGATTTGCGCAAAAACATGCACGCGCGCATCTGGGTAGGTGTGCAGTCCCAGATCGGAACTGCGCATTTCGAGCGCATTGCGGAAGGCCGGGATGAACGGGAGTTCGCCAAGTGGCGAGGGGTCCACACCGCATAAAATCTGCTGCATCGTGGTGTTGCCTGCAAAGACAACCTCATAAATGTTCTGCCGTGAAATGCCCGCTTTGCGGACCACCTCATCGAGCATTTTGTTGATCGCCTCCAGCACCGCGCCCTGCAACTGGGCCAGCCCACCGGGATCGGTCCGGCAACGTTGGATCCTCGAGACTACGTCATCTCCAAATGAAGTTTGCGGATTAACCCGCGCCGCGAGCGCCAAATCAGCGCCAGTGAGCAAGTTGACCAGCGTGCCAACGAGCGTCGTGCTGCCGATGTCAAAGGCCACGCCATAGCACTGGCCGGAGGTGTCGCCTGGCTCCACCGCGATCAGCTCGCCATCCACCTCGACGGCGGTGACGTTAAATCCGGACTGCCGCAGCGCGCCTGGTAGCGCGCGCAAGGCTGCGAGGCGCGTCGCGCCTTCGGGCAAACGTCGTCGCAGACGCTCTAAATCGGAGAGTGGCTCAGCCTGTTTTGGCGGACCGAGCGCGATGTAGCGTTTGTTAACCCTCGGCACAACCGCCACCGACCCGCCAGCGTCAGCGGTGAGAATCTGCTGCTGAGCGCCGAAAAGCGAGCTGTCTGGAATTTCGATCGTCGCTGGACCTGTCAGACGTGCCTGACAAGCAAGGCGATAGCCCTCCGCCACGCGCGATTCGCCGAGGATGCTTAGTTCTCCGTCAGTCGGCGGACACTTGCCACTGCGCACACGCACAAGGCACTTACCGCAGGTGCCGTTGCCACCACATGGTGATTGGATAATAAAGCCGGCACGGGCAGCGACTTCGAGCAAAACCGTTCCCGGCAGCGCGAAAACGCTGCGTCCGGATGGCTCAAAGACAATGCGGGCTTCGTGAGGCATAGGAGGGGAGAGGTTGTTCAGGCTGTAGGCTGT
>JBAXJV010000017.1:0-17026 GCA_037137675.1 bacterium
CTCGCCGGATATCGTGCTCGCCGACGAACCTACCGCCAATCTGGATCTTAAAACAGGGCAGGAAATTATTGAGCTTTTCGATAAGCTGCGCAAGGAGCTGGGTGTGACCATCATCGCCGCCACCCACGATCTCAAAATGCTAAAGACCTCGGATCGCATCGTGTGGGTCGAAGACGGTCGCATTGCGCGCGTCAGCACGCCTGCTGAAATGAACATCCAGGTGGAGTCGGTGCATTGATTATGTTCGGTAAGCGCCACCAGAAGTTTCCGGAGGCGGCCGCCTGCGCGTGTGAACGCGCCGGCGAGGCGACAAATACTGCGCTCGAAAACCCGTTCACCGCCATTCCGATGCGTCCCGCAGACGTTGAATTGCGCCGTGACAGCCGGGGCCTTATTCACCTGCGCCGCCGGGAGGCCTTGAGCGGCTTGCGCCGCCGCGTGGCCGACTGGTTGCGCTATGACTACGCCCGCAAGCTCGAACTGGACGAATACGGCACGCTTTATTACGGACTGGTGGATGGCACGCATACCCTGCATATGATCGTGGATGCTTTCGCGGCAGCCCCGTCGCCGCGACCGCGTCAGGATATCGAGCGGGCGGTGGTGCTTTTCACGCGAAAACTGATGACCATGAATATGCTGGCCCTGAAAATATCCACCCGGGCGACGTTATGAATAACAATGCCATCATCGCGCGGGCGCTCAATGTGACCCGGCAGTATACCCTCGGCAAGGAAACCGTCTGGGCGCTAAAGGGCGTCACGCTGGATATCTATGCAGGCGAGTACCTCTCGATCATGGGCCCGTCAGGTTCAGGCAAATCCACCTTTTTCAATATGCTCGGCGCGCTGGATATTCCAACCTCCGGCACCATCGAGTTTCTCGGCGCCGACCTTTTTAAACTGCCTGAAGCTAAACAGGCCTGGATCCGCTGCAACAAAATCGGATACATCTTCCAGTCTTACAATCTCGTGCCGGTTATGAGCGCACTGGAAAACGTCGCTCTGCCACGGCTGTTGCGTGGCGCCACAGAGGCAGAAGCGCGCGCGCGCGCCAGGGAGGTTCTGGAAATGGTCAAGCTGGGGCACAGGCTCCACCATCTGCCCAGCCAGCTCTCCGGCGGACAGTGCCAGCGCGTCGCTATCGCGCGCGCCCTCACCAATTCACCAAGCGTGATTCTGGCCGACGAGCCCACCGGCAACCTTGATTCGCACACGGGCTCGGAGATTATTGAGCTGCTTAAACGGCTGCAGACTGAGCAGCACGTTACCGTTATCACGGCCACGCATGACGTGAAAATGCTGGCCATCTCGGATCGCATCGCGTGGATCCGCGACGGACAATTGGAGCGGATTCAAAAACGGGAAGAAGTGAGCCTGCAAACCGGAGGTATGAACGCATGACGTTTATTGTTCCCTCGCCTAGGCCCGGTCCTTTTGTGCTTGGTCCGGATGCGCAGCGCCAGCCGGATGTGCCGCGCGGCACAGTCACCAGGGCCGAATGGCGCAGCACCATTTTCCCGGGCACGTTGCGAGACTACTACGTTTATGTCCCGGCCCAGTACACTCCGGATTCGCCAGCGAATGTCATGGTGTTTCAGGACGGCGGCTCCTACGCAAACGAGCAAGGCGTGGCTCCTGCCACAATCGTATTCGACAATCTGATCCACCAGCGCAGGATGCCTGTGACCATCGGCATCTTGATTAACCCGGGCTATTTTCCGCCGGTGGCTGAGGGCAAGGAGACGGTTAGCAACCGCAGTTTCGAGTACGACACGCTTAGCGACCAATACTCCCGGTTTCTTTTAGAGGAGATGCTGCCTGCGGTCGGTGAGCGATACCGGTTGACGAAAGATGCTGGAGGACGGGCAATTTGCGGCGCCAGTTCCGGCGGCATCTGCTCGTGGACGGTTGCCTGGGAACGGCCCGACGCCTTCAGCAAGGTTCTCAGCCATGTGGGCAGTTTCGCCGATATACGTGGCGGGCATGTCTATCCGGCCTTGATCCGCAAAACACCCCGGAAGCCGATCCGCATTTTCCTTCAGGGCGGGTCAAACGATCTGGATTGCGGTTGGGGAAACTGGTCGCTGGCAAACCTGGAAATGGCCGCAGCGCTTAATTTTTCAGGCTACGATTACCAGCTGGATTACGGCGACGGTGCGCACGACTATAAACACGGCGGCGCGATCCTGCCCGAGGCGCTGACCTGGTTGTGGCGGTGATTTTCGCTCAGGCGTCTGGTTCCAGACGCCCGAGCGCCGATTTCATGCATGGCTGAAATCGCCCGGGCCTTTCCTCAATACCCGATCTCCCAGCTGGGCGTAATATCGGCCGCTGCCGTTTCGCTGACCCATACGTCTGTGCGCAGGGTCTGCAGAATGGATTCCGGTACCCTCGGGGTGACCGGGCCGTGCAACACCAGGCGGGTTGTGAGGCGCTGCCACGAATTAAACGAGCCGCCCACCGAAATTGCATGCAGGTCAATACGGTGCTTCGCGCCGATGACTTCCGCCGGGCCGATGGTGGCGGCCTTGGGCGGTACTGCGGTTAAATCGCCGCTCGCGCCAAAACAGCCGTGCAGCGAGTTTTGAGCGATGGTGAACGGGCTGAGCGTGCAGATCCGCGGGCCAAAAGTCTTCCACTCCGCCAGACTGCTGGACGCAAACTCCGGCGCGTCCGGCTCGATGAAGGCCAGGTGCCCGGTCCAGCCGGGGCCGCTGTAGCAGATGTCCGCCCCGCCGAGATCGGCGAGGGTTTTTCCGTAATCCTTGAGCGTTTTGTTGCCGAGCAGGTGGATCTGTTTTTCGGGCGGCCGCAGCTTCGGGTTGATGGCGGAAATGAAAAACTTCTTGAACGCGTGTCCGAATCCGAATTCCCACGTTTCGGGCGCGATCTTTCCGTCCTGATCAGCGTATTCATCCATGTTGAAGGTGTGGATGTGCTGGCAGCTCACGCGGTGCTTATTGATCAGCGCGGCGACCTTGACGTAATTCGGCCACGGATTAGGCATAATCATTACGAGCGGACGGCCTTCCTCCGCCGATTGCTGGATGCGCTGGAAGATGTCGCGGATCCACATGCCTTCAAATTCCGCATCCGGGACCACCTGAATCCGGAAGTCCGGATTTTTGTGGCGGGTAATGTCGCGCCGTTTGATCCGGCGGACACGCTGAATAACTTTCTGGTCGCGAAACGGAATAAATGTGGCAGGCTGGAATTTGAATGACGTCATAGTGTCTCCTGTTATTTAGCGGAATTATACAATTTGCTTGTTGCGTCTGAAAGCCTTTGTGTCCGTCCAGCGGATTTAATTGAAACCATCATGATTGAGGCGGTTACCAGTGTGGCGCCCAGCAGCAAAGCCTCCCAGTGCGCCGGTAGCGCCCGCAGCTGCCCGGTTAAGGCGAAAACTGTAAGCAGGCATAATGTGGACAATACCGGCGTGGCCGAGCCCATCAGTCCGAGCGTAGCGGCCGGCACGCGGTGGAGCGCTAATTCCCAGAGCATGTACCCGGCCGCGTTGGGAATCAGACCTAAATAAATAAAAGCCAGCCATGTCCGCGCATCAACCGGTTGCCAGGCGCCTGTTATAATGCATCCGGCCACGCCGACCGCTCCGATCATCATGAACCCGGCAGGACCTGTGGCGTGGTGCTGGCCCCACTCCCGCCAGCGCGCAAGTATCGCGGAGTAAAGCCCCCAGGCTACCCCCGCCAGGCTGCCGAACAGATAGGGCAGGGCGGCGCCGCTTGCGCTGGTCTGAAGAATCGTATGCCAGTTTGCGATCAGCAGTCCGCTGATGGTGAGCACCAGCGCCAGACCAAGTCGCGCACTTATGCGGGTGCCAGGCACGAGCAGGACAGCGAAGATAACCATCAGAATTGGCCACATATGGTTTAGCAGGCCGACCCCTACTGCCTGCGCGTCGGAGACGGCGGTGATCATGCCGGTGGCATAGCAGGCGGAATAAACGACGAACCCCAGCGTCACCATGGCCCACAAGCGCGGCGGCAGAACAAAAAGGCTTTGCGGGCGCCGCCCCATGATCCAATAGAAAGCCACCTGCCCGATGCATCCAATCAGGCTGCTAACGGCAAGGTACTGCCACACCCCCACCTGACGGCCAATCCAGACTGCACAGGAAGCCGAGGTGGCCCAGGCCAGAATGGCCGCCATCCCCATCAGCATGCCGGTGGAAGCCCCGTGCTGCGGCGAGTTTTGCGCCTCCGATTTCATACGGCCGGGATTTTTCCTGTGTGTGCGCGTTTGGCCTGTGGCTCGCCAAACAGGAAGCGCGTACTGTTGTGATGGGCGATTTTCTGCTGGAGCGGCACTGGAAGCTTGCGCAACTCCTCCACTTCGGTCGTTGGCCCGCAGGGTAAATCCATCCAGACCTCCTGGCCCTGATCATTACGAAAGCGGCTTTTCCAGTAATTCGCCGGCGTGTCCGAGCCCCACAGCATGGTAGACGGATAGGCCTCCGCGATTTTTTGCATCGCTGCGGCATGGCACCTGTAATCAGCGGGAAAGCGGTCCGGCTTGGCCGCCACGGCCAGATGATTCTGTTGTGCCAGCGTGCAGTGGATGTGGAACGCTGAGAAATCCACGAAACAGTTGGCCAGGCCTGCCGCTGTCTCTAGCGCCCGCCGGTCAAAGCGGCAGGTATGCGCGATCGCGAAGCGTACTTCCGGGCAGGCCTTAACGACCTTCAGAATCTCGAAGACATTGGCCCATGGGTCGCCCGGCAAAACCGCGCTGTGGATGGTGACCGGAATGTTCAGTTCGGCCGCAAGATCCAGCAGGCATCGGCCTTTCCCCAACAGTGTGGTGATCAGCGAATGCTGATAGCTGGTGGCCGTCTTGAGTCCGAAGAGCGGGTAGCGGGCGGCGAGCTTGCGGATGCCTGCCGCCTGTTCGCGGGGCCGCCGCGCGGGATCGAAGAAAACGAAAGGCAGCAGGCGCCCGGCGGATTCCGGGAAGGCCTCGTAGATTTCCCGGCACAGGCGTAGGTTTTCGAACTCGTAAGGGAACGCCGAGCTGCCCTGCGGGTCGCGATGAAACAGCCCGCGACGAAACGCTGCCAACTTGAAATACCCGGTGTAGAGAAAAGGGAAACAAACAGCGTACTCGATACCCGACTGCGCCATCCGCAGGCCATGATCTTCTGCCGAGATTGCATAGGGAAAATCCCCGTTATAAAACAGCGCAGCATCAGCGCCGAGATGCGTGTGTACATCAATCAAGCCGCGGCCGCCGCAAATTCTGCCGGCAATCTGTTGTCTGGTTATCATGGTTATTGCGCCGCTACTTTAACCACCACCTTGCGCACCGCTGCCGGCTCAGCGCTGGCTATGCACGGCATGTGGCCGTCTTCCGGGAAAAAGATCACAAATGTTCCGGACCGCGCCGTTACAAAGTCCCCCGCACCGGCAAACAGCTCGCAATCTTTCTCCGGCGAATAGGGCTGAGTCACAGTCAGGCTGCCAATCTGGGCATAGCCCATGGATTCAATGCCTGCCGCCACATACTGGACATCAAGATAGCGGCGGTGCGCTTCCCAGAGGCCTTTTTCGCGGGGCTTGGTTTGATAGTGCTGCACCAGCGCATATACGTTGTTACCATCAATATCATAGCGGCCGGGCGCCATCGTCGCAAAGTCCGTCTTCGCAAGATACTCAAGGGCCACCTGAATCCTCGCGCCAGTTCCTTTATAAAGTGCGGCATTTTTGATGCTGTCAATAATCATAACTATATTACCTTTTTCCTTTCTATTCCGCTTCCCGTTTTGCTTTTGCCATCGCTACCTCCAAATCATGAGATGGAGCAACCTGAGCCGTATCGATGGCGCCAGAAGTTCCATCAGAACTGACCGCGTCGTGTGCCTGTCATCCGGCCTGACCAGACCATACATCCACCAGCCGGCCGTCAGCAGCAGAAAGCCGCCTGTGAAAATAACGGCCTGTCCATCCAGTACCACGTACCCAATGCGGGACTGCCAGCTGCCGCAGAGCGTCAGAAGGCCGCCTGCCAGCAGTGGCGCGAGCCCGCCGGTAATGCCAATCCAGGCATAGTGGATTGCCGTGTAGGCCGTGCTGGCTTGCCTCGGAATCACGCCATTGAAGAGTAGACGGCTGGCGGCGATGGCTACCCCGCTGCAGGCCACGCCATTTAGAAAGTACAGCGTCGTGCACCAGGCGATCACGTGCGGGATTTGCCTCGGGAGTAACAGCCAGGTCAAGGGCACGAGCAGAGCCATCGCTGCGGCAGGCATCAGCACTGGACGGCTGCCGACACGGTCTGCCGCCCAGCCCATCAGCATGCCAGACAGTGCTCCGCCCGCCATTGCCGCAATATCCAGCATTACCACGCTGCCGGCTGTTACGCCCAGACGCTCTTTGACATAGAGCGGTAGAAAGCTGGCAAACAGCATGCCGCCCAGCATTACGCATCCGCTACCACACAGGTAGGTGATAAAGTTCCGGTCCCGTAGCGCCTGCGCCATCTTTTCCCAATGCGCTCCGGCGGCTGGTGCATCAGGCTGCGGCGCTCCACCAGGCATTTTGATCATCACCGCGACGCTCAGCATCCCCAGGCAACAGCCCGCTGCGATCAGCACCAGAAAGCGCGACAAGCCGCTCCCGTGGCTGATCACCTGTCCGGCAATTAAGAGCGCCACAGCGGAGGACAGAGTGCAAGTTATTGTTTGGACGCCGGTGATTTTACCCCGGAACCGGCGGGGAATGAGTTCCTGAGACCACGGGTAATAGGCTGTCTCGGCGAGGGCCCGCAACAGAGCAAAGACGATGATGATGCTGAAGAGCAGGATCAGCCCAGCGGTTTGCCCGGCTGCGGCCAGCACCCATGGCAACAGCAGCAATAAGGCCATCACTATTTTGCGGATCCCGTAGCCGAGCAGAAAAACCCGTTTCCAACCCCAACGCGTAGCGATGGGCGCAAACCACAGCGCCAGCACCCCGCAAAAGGGGAAGATGGCGAGCGCCGCTCCTATCTGCCCCTTCGGTAATCCCAGTTCGTCGAGAAACAGCAAAAAAATCGAGCCGCCAAAAGTCCAGAGCGCGAACAGTGTGTTCAGAAAGGAGCTCGCCAGAAACCACGGTATGGCGCGAAGCTGTTGTTCTTCGGCCAGTGGCTGTATGCTGTTTGTCATGTTCGGGCGTCACTCAAAAGGCCACTATAGATTATCCGCGCCGCGTTGTAACCTGTTCCGACACAACAGCCTCCGGGAAGATGCATGAAAACCATTAGTGAAACCATAACCTGTCCGGTCTCCGAAATTCGCGAACTGCTTCAGCATGTCGGCGTGCGCGTTACGCTGCGCGGCTGGCTGTACGGCAAACGCGCCGGGGGCAAAGTGGTGTTCCTGGTTGTACGCGACGGCACGGGTCTGGCGCAGTGCGTGGTCGAAGCCTCGGCCGTGCCAGCCTTTGCCGCCGCCACCGATGTCACGCAGGAATCCTCGCTCACGCTGACTGGCATGGTCCGCGCCGAGCCGCGCGCACCCGGCGGCGCCGAGGTCGCTGTGGAAACGCTCGAAGTATTGCAGCGGGCAGAGGCCTACCCGATCGGCCGCAAGGCGCACGGCGCCGACTTCCTTTTCAGCCACCGCCACCTCTGGCTGCGGGCTCCGCGACAGACGGCGCTGCTGCGCATCCGCCACACGGTCACGCAGTCTGTGCGCAGTTTTTTCGACAGGCAGGGATTCACGCTGATAGATACCCCGATTCTGGTCCCCGGCGCTGGCGAAGACCGGCATTCGCTCTTTACGGTGGACTATTTTGGAACCCCGATTTATCTGACCCAGACCGGACAGCTTTATCTCGAAAGCGCCTGCATGGCGCTCGGCAAAGTCTATAGCTTCGGCCCGACCTTCCGCGCTGAAAAGTCCAAAACCCGCCGTCACCTTACCGAGTTCTGGATGGTCGAGCCGGAGTGGGCTTTTGCGGAACTGGAGCAGGTCATGGCGCTTGCCGAGGGGTTGGTGTGTACTGTGGCCGCCGACGTGCTGGCTCGCCATCGGGATGATCTGGCGGCGCTTGGACGTGACGCGGCAGCGCTGGAGCGCATCGTTGCGCCCTTTCCTCAGCTGACCTACAGCGAGGCTGTGACAGTTCTGCGCAGTTCAGAGACGCGCGCCCGCCTGGAGTCCGATATGGAAACCCGGCGCGCACAGCTCCAGGCGCGAACGGAAGAATTAAAGGCGGCGGAAGCGGAGTCCACTGCGGCGCGCAAAGGCTGGAAGCAGGACCAGGCTGAAACACGCGCACGGGAGCTGCGCGAAGCAGTGCAGGAGCTGGAGCAGGAATTACGCGTGGCGCCTGAGCATCTGGCCCAGGCGCAGAGTTTCGAGTGGGGCAGGGATTTAGGAGGCAGCGACGAGACAATTCTCTCCCGCTGTTTCGACCGGCCTGTGTTCGTAACCGAGTATCCTCGCGAGGCCAAGGCCTTCTACATGAAGGTGAAAGATGAAGATCCGCGCGTCGTGCGGAACTTCGATCTGCTGGCTCCCGAAGGCTATGGCGAAATCATCGGCGGTAGCCAGCGCGAGGAACGGTTGCCGGTGTTGCTGGAGGCCATGCACGCCAAAAGTCTGCGGCCCGAGGATTACGACTGGTATTTAGATCTGCGCCGCTACGGCAGTGTGCCGCACGGCGGATTCGGCCTTGGCATCGAGCGCATCCTGACCTGGCTCTGCGGTCTTCAACACGTTCGCGAAACCATACCCTTTCCCCGCACCATGGGGAGGGTGCACCCGTAAGGGTTTTTACGGGAGCGCCAGCTGCGTCACGATCCCGCGCCGCAGCACTTTTTGTACTTTTTGCCGCTCCCGCAGGGGCAGGTGTCGTTGCGTCCAACCTTGGGCATGTCGCGTTTGACCGGATGGATTCCAGCTTTAAGCGCGGACTGCATGGCTTCGTCACCGCCCTGCACAATCTGAGCGGGTTGCCCGGTGGCCTGTCCTGCGCCGCCGCCGCCGCCGAAAACGGAAACCTGTTCGTGCACCAGAGCCGTAGGCATCAGATTCATCGCGGCGCGCGCCATGCGTTCGGTCTGCGCGCGGAAACTGCGCGTCGCAATGTCCTCGCGAATGTCGTCCATCAAGTTCTCAAACATCTCGAAGGCGTCGCGCTTGTATTCGACCAGTGGATCGCGTTGCCCGTAGGCGCGCAGTCCGACGCTCTGGCGCAACTGATCCATGCTGCGCAGATAATCCTGCCAGTGGCTGTCAATGGCGTCGAGCATGACCGAGCGCTCAACCATGGCCGCCATTTCCAGCGGTTCGTTCGCCCACTTGAGGGCGTAGGCTTTACGGACCTTCTCAAACACCGCGCGGGCTGCGGGCTCGGTGTCCTTGCCTTCCACCGGCACCTCGGCAGGGGTTATAACCACCGGGAAGGTGTCCCGGATCCAGGTTATGAAAGCATCCAGTCCCTCATCCTTACGTCGCGGGCCGAGCGCGTTCTCGGCATGTGCGGCGATGACTTCGTAGAGTACGTCGAGCAGAATCTCGTTCGGCTGAGTACTGCGCACAATCTCTCCGCGGAATCCGTAAATAATTTTGCGCTGCTTGTTTGTCACATCGTCGTATTGCAGCGTGCGCTTGCGTATGGAAAAGTTCTGCTGTTCGACGCGACGCTGGGCGGTCTCGATTGACCGGTTGAGCCAGCGGTGTTCAAGTACCTCGCCCTCCTCGAGGCCCAGGCGCTCCATGATCCCGGCAATGCGGTCGGAGCCGAAGAGGCGCATCAGGTCGTCTTCCAGCGAAACGTAGAAACGCGAGGAGCCAGGGTCGCCCTGACGCGCGCAGCGGCCACGGAGCTGGCGGTCAATACGCCGGGACTCATGGCGTTCCGAGCCGATCACATGCAAGCCGCAGGGCCGGTCTATGAGTAATTGACGCAGGGTTTTTCCGCCGTCCTGTTTATCCTGCAGGCGTGCCGGTCCTAGAATCTGGTCGCGGCTGACCCAAACCACGCCAGCTCCAAGCTTGATGTCGGTGCCACGGCCAGCCATGTTCGTGGCAATCGTGACCTGCCCCTTCTGGCCGGCGCTGGCCACGATATCTGCTTCCCGCTCGTGATTCTTGGCGTTAAGCACGCTGTGCGGAATCTTGGCGCGTGTCAGCATGCGGCTAAGCAGTTCGGAAGAATCCACCGACACGGTGCCGACCAGCACGGGCTGCCCGGCAGTGTGACATTCGACAATTTCGTTGAGCAGCGACTTGTACTTCTCGCGCTGGGTTTTATAAATGGAATCGTTATTGTCCACGCGCCGCACCGGGCGGTTGGTGGGGATTACAATCACGTCGAGCTTGTAGATCTGGCTGAACTCGTCGGCTTCGGTCTCGGCTGTGCCGGTCATGCCGGAAAGTTTTTTGTAAAGGCGGAAGTAGTTCTGGATCGTGATTGTGGCGAGAGTCTGCGTCTCGCGCTCGATCTTGACGCCTTCCTTGGCTTCCACGGCCTGATGCAGTCCGTCGCTCCAGCGCCGGCCCGGCAAAATGCGACCGGTGAATTCATCCACGATCAGCACCTGATTGTCCTGCACCACGTACTCGACGTCGCATTCGTAGATGCAGTAGGCGCGAATCAGCTGGTCCACGTTATGAATACGCTCGCTGCGCACGCCGAACTGATCCTGTGCCTTGCTGCGCAGGCGCAGGCGTTCGTCTTCCGGTAGATCCGTCCGCCCGTCGAGGTCGGACATTATGCTCACGAGGTCAGGTATCACGTAGGCCTCGGGATCGTCGGGGCTCATCGCCTCGCAGCCCTTCTCGGTGAGGTTGGCGTCATGGCCTTTCTCGTCCACCGTGAAAAACATCTCTTCACGGAGCGCGCGTGCCTCTTCCTTGTACATGTCCGTAGTCATCGCGCCCTCGACTTGCTCGGAGAGTTTGCGGGCGGCTTGATCTTCGAGCAGGTGCGCGAGCTGCTTGTTCTTGGGCATGCCGTGGCGGACCTGGTAAATCTTGCGCTTGGCGGTTTCCTGGTCGCCCTTATCCCAGGCCTGTTTAGCCTCGGCCACGATGCGGTTGCACAATTCAACCTGCCGGCGGTAGAGGCGCTCAACGCGCGGGTTGAGCTCGGCGTACTGGTGGGTGGAAACGGGCGCGGGGCCGGAGATGATCAGCGGTGTGCGCGCTTCATCAATCAGAATGCTGTCGATTTCGTCCACGATCGCGTAATAGTAGCCGCGCTGCACCTGGTCTTCCGGCCGCCAGGCCATGCCGTGATCGCGCAGGTAGTCGAAGCCGAATTCGCTGTTGGTGCCGTAGGTGATATTCTTCCCGTACTCCTCGCGGCGCTCGGACGGGCTCATTTGATTCTGAATGCAACCCACCGTCATGCCCAGATATTGCAGCACCTGCCCCATCCACTGCGCGTCGCGTCGGGCAAGGTAGTCGTTGACAGTCACCAGATGGACGTTGTTCCCTGTCAGCGCATTCAGGTAAAGCGGCATGGTGGCCACAAGGGTTTTGCCTTCGCCGGTGGCCATCTCGGCGATCTTGCCCTGATGCAGCACGATGCCGCCCAAAACCTGAGTGTCGAAAGGCACCATGTCCCAGGCGAGCTCATGGCCACAGACCATAAACTTTTGCCCGCAAAGTCGCCGGCAGGCGTTTTTGACGACAGCAAAAGCCTCGCAGAGCAGGCTGTCCAGCTCGGCCCCCTGAACCAGGCGTGCGCGGAACTCGGTAGTTTTGGCTTTGAGGGCCTCTTCGGTCAGGGTCTGGTACTCGATCTCCTTCTGGTTGATCTGTTCCACCAACGGTCGCAGACGACGGACATCCCGCTGGTTCTTAGTTCCTACCAAATGGCGCATCACCCAGGGCAGCATCGCGTATTCTCCTTAAACATTTGCGAAAAATGGAATACTACTGAATCGGCTGGCAGATTGCGAGAACGAAGCGCGACGAGTACCTCCAACCATTAATTCACAATTTTGGAAAGAAAATTTTGGAAAGAATCTTGAACTCCAGCGTAACGCTTGCTATCATCGTGACTTTGGCCAACCAAAGCGCGAACGCCGGACGCATGCGCAAAGCCGGGATGCAACAGATACCGAAGTCCAAGGAGTACTCAATGTCCAAGAAGATGATCATGGTGGATGGAAATACGGCGGCAGGCACTGTCGCTCACGCGACTAACGAAATCTGTGCAATTTATCCGATCACGCCCTCTTCTCCGATGGGTGAGCTGGCGGATGAACGCAGCGCCAACGGCATCAAGAATATCTGGGGCTCCGTGCCCGCGGTCGTCGAATTGCAGTCGGAAGGCGGGGCGGCGGGCGCGCTGCACGGCGCGCTCGCGACGGGCGCCTTGACCACGACTTTCACGGCCTCGCAGGGCCTGCTGCTGATGATTCCAAACATGTATAAAATCGCCGGCGAGCTCACCAGCACGGTCTTTCATGTCACCGCCCGTGCGCTGGCCTGTCAGGGCTTGTCCATCTTCGGCGATCACTCGGACATCATGGCCTGCCGCCAGACCGGGTTTGCCATGCTGGCCGCTAACAGCGTTCAGGAAGCCATGGACATGGCGCTTGTCGCTCAGGCCGCCACACTGCAAAGCCGCGTTCCGTTCATACATTTCTTTGACGGATTCCGCACTTCGCACGAGGTGCAGAAAATTGAAGAGGTGGACGCCGGTACAATCCGGGCAATGATTGATGATGAGCTTGTGTATGCCCATCGCGCCCGGGGGCTTTCACCAGACCGTCCGGCGCTTCGCGGCACGGCCCAGAACCCGGACGTTTATTTCCAGGGGCGCGAAACGGTTAACCGCTATATCAGTGCGGCACCCGGAATTGTTCAGGCGCAGATGGACAAATTGGCCGGGCTCACCGGCCGCGCCTACAAGCTTTTCGAGTATGTCGGCGCTGCGGATGCCGAGCGCGTGATTGTGATCATGGGGTCCGGCGCTGAGACCACGCATGAAACCGTCAATGCCCTCGTTGCTCAGGGACAGAAGGTGGGCGTGCTCAAGGTGCGTCTTTATCGTCCATTTGACGTCAAGGCCTTTGTCGCTGCGCTGCCCGCGACGGTGCGCGAGATTGCCGTGCTCGACCGCACCAAAGAGCCCGGCGCAATCGGCGAGCCGCTCTATACCGATGTCCGTACCGCGATCGGGGAAGCCCAGTCGGAGGGCTGGATGCAGAACAAGTCCTACCCCGTCATCATCGGCGGCCGCTACGGACTCGGCTCGAAGGAATTCACCCCGGCCATGTGCAAGGGCGTCTTCGACAATCTGGCCTCGAAGAACCGCAAGAACCACTTTACGGTTGGTATCGAGGACGATGTCACGCACACCTCGATCGCCTACGACGCCGCCTGGCAGACGGCGCACAAGGATCGCGTCGAGTGCATGTTCTACGGCCTGGGCTCGGACGGCACCGTTGGCGCTAACAAAAATTCGATCAAGATCATCGGCGATGACACAGCTAATTACGCGCAGGGCTATTTCGTGTACGACTCGAAAAAGGCCGGCGCGCTGACGGTTTCGCACCTGCGCTTCGGTCCGGAGCTGATCCGCAGTCCCTATCTCTGCACGCAGGCAGATTTTATCGCCTGCCACAATTTTTCGTTTATTGAGAAGTACGACATGCTCAGCAACGCCAAGCCCGGCGCAGTGTTTCTGCTGTCCAGCCCTTACAATGCGCGGGATGTCTGGTCGCATCTGCCCGACGAATTCGCCAGTCAGATCATCGCTAAGCGCATCCGCTTCTACGTGATTGACGCCAACAGCCTGGCTCAGAAGCTGGGTCTTGGTGCGCGCATCAACACCATCATGCAGACCTGTTTCTTTGCGATTTCCGGCGTGCTGCCGCAGAGCGAGGCGATTGAAGGGCTTAAGAAGGCCATCAAGAAAACCTACGGACGCAAGGGCGACGATGTCGTTAAGCAGAACTTCCAGGCTGTGGACGCAGCCGTCGCCGCAATGGAGGAAGTCAAGTGTCCCGCCCAACCAGCTGGGTTGAGCAAGATGCCGCCGGTGGTTCCGGCCGGCGCCACAGACTTTGTGCGCAAAGTTACGGCCACGCTGATGCAGCAAAAAGGAGACACCCTGCCTGTCAGCAGCATGCCCGAAGATGGCACCTGGCCTACCGCTACAACGCAATACGAGAAGCGCGCCATTGCCGTGGATATTCCATACTGGACACCGGAAACCTGCATCCAGTGCGGTCAGTGTTCGCTGGTCTGCCCGCATGCCGCTATTCGCATCAAGGCCTATGATGCCAAGGCGCTTGCCGCAGCGCCAGGCACTTTCAGCTCGGCGGATGCCAAGGGCAAGGAATTGGCCGGCATGAAATTTACCGTGCAAGTCGCCCCCGATGATTGCACCGGCTGCGGCGTCTGCGTCGCCGTTTGTCCGGCCCGCCAGAAGGATCCGGCCACCAAGCAGGAAACCGGGCGCAAGGCCATCAACATGGGCCCGCAGATTGACGTCCGTGCGCACGAGGTGGAAAACTTCGCCTTTTTCCTGAGTCTGCCGGAAACGGACCGCAAGTTGATTAACACGGGCACGGTCAAGGGCAGCCAGCTGTGCCGTCCGCTCTTCGAATTCTCCGGAGCCTGTGCGGGTTGCGGCGAGACGCCCTACGTCAAACTGCTGACCCAGCTCTTTGGCGACCACATGCTGATTGCCAACGCCACCGGCTGCTCTTCGATTTACGGCGGCAACCTGCCGACCACGCCGTATGCAAAACGGTCTGACGGGCGCGGCCCGGCCTGGAGCAATTCGCTCTTTGAAGACAATGCCGAGTTTGGCTATGGCATGCGTCTGGCCGTGGACAAATTCTATACGCAGGCCACCGAACTGCTTGACCAGTTGATTGCGGGCGCCTGCCCGACCTGCATGGATCAGATTGAGTTCTTTAAGGCCTTGCGCAATGCCGATCAGTCCACGCAGGCCGGAATCGAGGAACAGCGCGGGCGGGTGGCGGAGATGAAGCAGAAATTTACAGCCTGCGGCGCTGATATCTGTAAGCAACTTATGCCGCTGGCGGACTATCTGGTGCGCAAATCGGTCTGGGTGCTGGGCGGCGACGGCTGGGCCTACGACATCGGCTACGGCGGGCTGGATCACGTGCTGGCTTCCGGGCGCCGGATTAAACTGCTGGTGCTTGATACCGAGGTTTACTCGAACACCGGCGGGCAGGCCTCCAAGTCCACCCCTATGGGCGCCGTTGCGCGTTTCGCGGCGGGCGGCAAACAATCCATGAAGAAAGATCTGGGCATGATCAGCATGACCTACGGCAACATCTACGTGGCCCAGATTGCACTCGGCGCCAACCCGGCGCAGACTGTCAAGGCGCTTTCGGAAGCCGAAGCCTATGATGGTCCGGCGCTGATCATCGCCTACTCGCACTGCATTGCGCATGGGTTCGATCTGGTGGATGGCATGCAACATCAGCGCGACGCGGTCGCCTCGGGACATTTCCCGCTCTACCGGTTCAATCCGGAGCTTACGGCGGCCGGCAAAAACCCGCTGACCTTGGACAGCAAGGCGCCCACGATGCTCTTCAGCGAACACGCGATGAAGGAAAACCGCTTCCGCGAGCTGAAAAAGGCCAATCCCGCTGAGTCCGACCGGCTGATGGCGCAGGCCAATGTTTTGATCGGAGCTAAGTATGATTTGCTGACCAAACTTGCCGCCATGCCTCCCTGCAAAGGCCCGGCGCCTGCCGAGCCGGCGGCCAAGTAAGCTGGAAGGTTGAAGGGGGCGGCATGATTGAAACACATAATCAGCGCTCCGCCCTGCAGCCCGGATTTTCCATCCTGATCCCCAGCTGGAACAATCTGGCTTACCTGAAATTGTGCATCGCGAGCATTTTGAAAAACTCGTCTTTTCCACACCAGATAATTATCCATGTAAACGAAGGGTCCGACGGTTCGCGGCAATGGGTTCAAGATCAGAAGCTTGATTTTACCTGCAGCAAGGAAAATATCGGCATCTGCAAGGCGGTTAATTTTGCCAGAACATTAGTGCGCACAGACTACATCGTTTACATGAATGACGACATGTACGTCTGTCCCGGCTGGGATCTGGAACTATGGAAAGAAATCGCAGACTTGAAGACCCGGTTCTTTTTCCTCTCCTCCACCATGCTGGAGCCATACCCAACCGCAAGCACGCCGGTGATTGCCCCCTGCAACTACGGCACAACCGCTGAAACGTTCGATGAGGCGGCCCTTTTAAGCGAATTCATGCGCTATGATAAAAGCGACTGGTCTGGCGCATCACGCCCCCCCAATATCGTGCATAAGGATATTTGGGATCTGGTCGGTGGATACAGCGTCGAATTTTCGCCGGGGGCGTCTTCGGACCCGGATTTCTCCATGAAGCTGTGGCACGCCGGCGTGAGCCACTTCAAGGGAATTGGCAACAGCCGCGTATACCATTTTGTATCCAAGTCATTGCACAGGACAAAGATGAATAATGGCAGAAGGCAGTTTTTGAGGAAGTGGGGCATTACTTCGTCAACACTGGAAAAACACTACTTGAAGCTCGGGAAGCCTTATAATGGCGCCTGCAGCATTGACTATGAGGACAGCCAGTACCGCTCTGCCGTGCTGAAAAACAAATTGCAGCGCCTGTTCCAATGGCCGGCTTCCGGAGATTTCCCCTGAGCATTCCCCGGAATCGGCGGAATGGGCTTCGATTTTCCGCAGTGAAGTAGCCTCGACACAAACGCGGGTTCCACGCTTCTTGATGGCGACAAGTCTCTGGCAAAGGTTCTTGCCGTGGCCGAACGACATCACTTGTCAGCGATTACGCTCTCGGAGAGCACCGTCACCCCATCGTGAGACGTGACGGGCAATTCGACGACGTCAATGGCATTCGACGCATCGGCTGGTAAAGTTTTTGGCGTTTACTTTCAGGCGTAGTCGAATAATTATTAGCGCATGAGCCTTTTGCAAAACTCCCTTGGACGACACGGAGGTCGTCCCTATCATTGTCGAGAACAGGCCGTTTTCTCGATATTCTGGAGGGGCGGGCTCCGTCCCG
>JBAXJV010000018.1:0-16727 GCA_037137675.1 bacterium
ATTTGCAGAAAGTCCTGGGTTCAAGTCTGGACGGGTTCGCTGCAACAGTTTGCCTGCATGACGATGAAGACCCCAAAGCTGCGGCCTACAGTCTGGACAAAAGCTCGTGCCGCCGCATCGAATCGGTCGCCGGTCACGGCTATGAAGCAACCTGCCGGCTTGCGGCCTCGATGGAGGGGCCATCGCGGGCCCTGAGCGCTGCCGACCCGGAGTTACTGGCCGAGCTCGGTTACAGGGAACCCGTGCTGCTACTGCCGTTCATCTCCAGGGAAAAGCTGATCGGCTTTCTCGCCCTTCACGGCGAACAAGGAAGCTTTGACGATGACGCTGTGAGATTTGTCCAGTCGTTGGCCCAGGAAGCGAAGGTTTCGCTGCAGAACGCACTGCTGTTCCGCAAAGTGGAGCGCCTTTCGTGGACCGACCCCCTGACCGGGGTCAAAAATCGCCGCAGCTTCAGCCAGATAGCCGAGCCGGTGCTGCTACTGGCCGAACGTCACAACCGGCCGCTCTCGGCAGCAATGCTGGACCTCGATTTCTTCAAGAAGGTCAACGACACCTACGGGCACGGCACCGGTGATGACGTGCTGCGCGGGGTCGCGGCTGTTCTCGTAAATACGATCCGCAGCTCCGACATTGTTGGCCGGTATGGCGGGGAGGAATTCTGCTTCGTTTTCCCGGAAACCGACATTGAAACTGCCGGTCAGTTGTTGGAGCGAATCAGGAAGGCCGTCGCCGTCTTGCAGTTCAGCGGCGGGGAGAAGCTGTTTAGCATTACAGCGAGCATCGGCGCGGCGAAGCTGGCTGGTTCCGGCGAAACGCTGGACCGGCTGTTGTTCCGGTGCGACCAGGCCCTGTATCGTGCCAAGGAAAGCGGCCGCAACCGCTGCATCACCAGCTGCTGAACTCGGACGTTGAAAACTGGAATCCCGAACGAAGGGGCAGCAACAAAGCCCAAGTCAAAGTGAATAGCAAAGTACGGCAAGAAAGCACGTAGACCGGCGAAACACATGCGGCCCGTTCAACCGTGAAATGAAAGAGAACACCTCCCGGCGCACGCAATACCCGAGACGTGACCCTCCACCGCGGGAACCATCCACTGTGGGAATTTTGGAATTATTTGATCGGCAATTCCCTGTGCACAAAGTCGATGATGGCCGCTTCCTCGGCGGCCGAGTGGGTCTCGACGTCGATAAAGAAACGCCCCTCCCTGAGTTTGGCAACGTGGGCGCGAATGAAGTCGGCCGGAGCGCCGAACCATACAATCTTATGGCTGGCGCTATCCCGCCACTGCTCGAAGGCTTCATGGGGCAGTGGTACATTCGGGTCCGGACGCCAGTTGAACATCGTCAGCCCCACGGTGGCATTCAGGACGTCCTTCTGGTGGTAGGCCTTGCAATGGATGTGGAGGAAACCGCCGCCGTAGTGTTTGAAAATCCGCTCTTTGAACTCCAACGGTTTGATTTCCAACATGCCTCACAACTCCTATCGTGATTGGCCGTTGTCTGCCCGGCAGCAAAAGGCACGGCGCCGATATCCGTTCCGTCGTGAGCCGCGCCTTTGAGCAGGGGGTTGGTCGGCGCGTAGCCCGCCCGAACCCACTTGATCACGTGTGTAATGATATCATCCTCGCCAAATTTTGTCCGGTGCGCACGCCTTCGCGCAAACAATTCAAGCTGCCGCTGAAGCATCGCCTGTTCCTGCTTGGCCCGGTCGGCGCTCTTGCACAGGACATGTTTCCCGTTGCCGGCCCCCTTGACAAGCTTGACGCTCAGACCATCGCGGATGGACTGCCAGCCGCCGCCGTCATGGAACTCGGCTTCGCATTGCTTCAGCAGGCCGCGGGACGCGCCCTTCGCCCGTCCAGCAATGCAGCGATGTCATCCCATGAGTGATAATATTCCTGATCCCCGGCATCCAGTTTCCCAAGGCAGGACACTATCTGACGCCGTGGGCCGTTTGCGGTTCAGACGGTCTTCGTCAAAGCCCAGCAGCCGTAAATCTCGTCGCCTTTCTTTCGTGGGATCTTTTTGAAAAAATACGCCCTGATTTAAATACGCCACAGGATCGTTTTCAATGGGGTGGTCTTGACTACATTTTCCTTGTGGAGAAAAACGAACAACAACACCCTGGAAACCCAATGTTTATAGGGTTCCGGTGTCCGGCCAGCACTTGAAACGGACAAACATTCTTTCAGGGCAGGCCTAACTGGCGAACTCGGGCTAGGGTTTTTCCCCTTCTCAAATAAGGGAACAACCTATTGCCGGGTTCCTGTTCAGCCCGCATTCTACAAATAGTTTCGGAGTAGCTCCGACGGCGCCTGTGGAGTTAAGCGGAACGAGAATGTCATGGGAAGCTACTAAACACGCGGAGGACAGGATGAAGACGAAAGTGAAGGTTGTGTTTTATAGCATGTACGGTCATGTGTACCGGCTTGCGGAGGAAGAGGCGGCCGGGGCGCGGGAGGTTCAGGGATGCGAAGTGGAACTCTATCAGGTTCCCGAACTTATGCCGGACGAAGCTCTGCAAAAGAGCGGCGCCAAAGCCGCGCGAAATGCTTTCAAACATATTCCTGTCATTGAGCCCGGGCAGCTTGCGGAAGCGGATGCCATCATCTTTGGCGCGCCTACACGCTTCGGAAACATTTGCGCACAGATGCGGAACTTCATGGATCAGACAGGCGCGTTGTGGATGAAAGGCGCGTTGGTTGGCAAGGTTGGCAGTGTCTTTACAAGTACCGCCACGCAACATGGCGGGCAGGAAACGACCATCACCAGCTTCCATGCCACCCTGTTCCATCACGGGATGATTGTCGTGGGCGTTCCCTACGCCGAACAGCGACTTGTGAATATGACCGAAATCACCGGGGGCACGCCTTACGGCGCATCAACCCTTGCCGGGCCGGATGGCTCGCGTCAGCCCAGCGTCAATGAACTGGCGATTGCCAGGTTCCAGGGAAAACATGTGGCCGCAATAGCCAGGAAACTGACAAACAGTTAAGGAGAAATGCAGATGAAAATAGCGGATATTCGGGATACGGCAAAAGCCATGGGCATCAAAACCGGCAGGATCAACAAGGCCGGATTGGTCAGAACGATTCAAAGTGAGGAAGGAAACACCAGCTGCTTCCAAACCGGCGTCAGCGTCCAATGCTCCCAGGAAAACTGTTGCTGGAGGGAGGATTGCCTGGCGGAACAAGGCGATTGAAAAGTCGGGACATGCAGTTGAAGTGAACGAAAACCGGACGCAAGTCCAAAATTGGTGATGAGAGAACGATAAGGTAAGGCGGGATCATCATGGAACACACCAGCAACGAGAAAATACACGTGTTCCGCGGAAGGTCAAATTTGTCACGACCGTATGAAAGCTGTTCCCTATGACGGATGCCACACAGATCGCGAGGGATCTCCACGATAGCCAGCACCGCTATCGGCAACTGGTGGGCGGGACGGGGGGATTTCTTTTCCATGTGGAGACGGAAGACAGGCGCGCCGTCCACACCATCCATTATCCCGGCGTGGAACAGGTGACCGGCTATACGCCGGACGATTACCGGGCGAACCCGTTACTCTGGTTGACCATGATTCATGCCGACGACCGGCCGGTTGTCCTGAATCAGGTGGAACATGTGCTGCAAGGCGAGAACCCGGCACCCATCGAGCATCGGATCCGCCGCAAGGACGAAGTCCTGCGCTGGGTGATCAATACATCCATGCCGGTGCACGACGCGAACGGCAGAATGACAGGCTATGACGGGCTGATTTTCGACATCACCGAGCGTAAGCAGGTGGAGGCCGAACGGGAAGCGCTCTTCCGGGATCTGAAACGCTCCAACGAAGATTGGGAACAATTCGCATTTATCGCTTCCCATGACCTTCAGGAACCGCTGCGCATGATCGTCAGTTACGTTCAACTTCTGGAAAAGCGGTATCGCGGAAAGCTGGACGAGGAAGCCGATCAGTACATCTATTATGCCGTCACCGGAACGAAACGCATGCAGGAGCTGATTGACGATCTGCTGCGCTATTCGCAGGTGGGATGGCATCAGATGGAGTTGGCGCCGGTGGATGCCGGGATGATCGTGAATGAGGCGCTGGCCAATCTGAAAATGGCCATTGAGGAGGCCCAGGGCGTCGTTCTTGTCGGTGCCGAACTGCCGTCCGTCAAGGGAGATCGGATCCAATTGCGGCAAGTGTTTCAGAATCTCATCTCCAACGCGCTTAAATTCCACCGGGAGGGCGTGATGCCTGAGGTGTCCATTACCGCCGGGTTCGAGAACGATTCGCCGGTGTTTACGATTAAGGATAACGGCATGGGGATTGCGCCTCAGCACCAGGCGCGGCTGTTTCAGATTTTTCAGCGCCAGAATCCGCCCAACAAGTATCCGGGCAGAGGCATCGGACTGGCCATCTGCAAGCGCATTGTCGAGCGGCACGGCGGCCGGATCTGGGTGGAGTCGGAACCCGGCAATGGCGCAGCTTTCCTCTTTAGCCTCCCGAAAGGAGCTCCGGCATGAATTCGCAGACGCCCATGGTTCCCGTGGACATTCTACTGGTGAAAGACAACCCCGGCGATGTCCTGCTGATCAAGGACGGAATCCAGGTGCTGAAGGAGATGAAAGCGGATGAGCGGTTGAAACGCATTCCGGTGGTGGTCCTCACCAGTTCGAAATCCGAAGAGGATATTCTGAAATGCAACGGCTTGCAGGCGAGTTGTTTCGTGACTAAACCGCGCGATCTGAGCGAATTAGAAAGAGCTGCTCGCGTCATCGAAGAATTCTGGTTCAGCATCGTTCGCTACCCGGGCAAAGAGGGGGGGGTGCCATGCAGCCCTTGATCAAAATCCTGCTGGTGGAAGACAATCCCGCCGATGCTCTGCTGATCCGCAGAATTTGCGGCGGCGAAGCCGATTGTGCATTGGACATCACGCATGTCGAATCCCTGGCGGAAGCGAAACAAGCGATCGAGCGGGAGCATGTCGATGCGGTCATGCTGGACCTGACCCTCCCGGACAGTGCGGCGGCGGATACGCTGGCGTGGGCTGAGCGACTGGCCCTCACCGTTCCGACCATTGTTCTGACCGGACTGAATGACCAGGATTTAGCCGATAAAACCGTTTTCCGCGGCGTTCAGGATTATTTGATCAAGGGACAGATCGATTATCACGTCCTGAACCGTTCCATCCGCTATGCCCTGAATCGGCTACGCGCCGCGCAGGAAAAAAACCAATTATTGGCCGAGTTGCGCGACGCCCTCAGCCGCATTAAACAGTTGCACGGGTTAATGCCGATCTGCTCAGCCTGCAAAAGGATTCGCGACGATCAAGGCTACTGGGCGGAAGTTGAACAGTACATCCAGGCGCATTCCGGCGCGATATTCACCCACTCGATTTGTCCGGATTGTTCCCGGCGACTTTATCCCAATCTGGTTCTCGGCCAAACAGAAGGAGCAACGGTATGCGGCGTCGTGCCAGCATAAAATTCGCGCATCGGTTTAGCCGGACGCGAGCATCGATTAAGGGGGATGCATGAGTGCGATTACACTGGAAGAACTGATGCGGCTCACTTTTGAGCGCAACGCCTCGGACCTCCTGCTCACGGCGGGAGCGCCCCCGCAGCTGCGGATCAACGGATTTCTGGAATCGATTGGAACGGAACCGCTCGAACCGGAAACCACCCGGGCTTTGGCCTATTCCCTGCTCGATGAAAAACATGCCGGGCAACTCCAAGAAGCGAGGACCCTCGATCTTTCATGGGGCTTCGACAAAATGTGCCGGTTTCGGGGGAATATCTATTTTCAGAGGGACGCCATCGCCATGGTCATGCGGAGAATTCCTTTCGTGATTCCGTCGTTCGAGGAACTCGGAGTCCCCAAGATCGTGAAGGATTTCGCGTTCATGCCCAACGGCCTGGTCCTGATCACCGGTCCCGCCGGCAGCGGCAAGTCCACGACGATGGCGGCGATGGTTGACTATATCAGTCGCAACCGCCAGATGCACGTGGTCTGCATCGAAGATCCCATCGAGTATCTTCACGCCCACCACCGCAGCATCGTGGACCAACGGGAGATCGGACAGGACGCGCGTTCGTTCTCGGAGGCGTTGCGGAGCGTTTTCAGGCAATCCCCGGATGTGATCATGGTTGGCGAAATGCGGGACACCGAAACGATGCAGTTGGCGCTCAGTCTGGCGGAAACCGGACACCTGATTCTGGCCACGCTGCACACCCAGGACACGACCCACGCCGTAAACCGGATCGTGGACTCGTTTCCCCACGCGCAACAGCAGCAGATTTACAACCAGCTTTCGCTTGTGCTGGTGGGGGTGGTGTCCCAGCAATTGATCATCAGTAAAGACGGCCGGTCCCGTGTCCTCGCCTGCGAAGTGATGAACGTGAACAATGCCATACGAAACCTGATCAGGGAAATGCAACCCCAGCAGATCTACTCCGTAATCGAGACAGGAAGATCCGAAAATATGAGTACCATGAACGATTCGCTGGCGCGGTTGTGCGAAAGCGATGTGATCGATGTCGATGTCGCGATGAGCCGATCGTTGCGACCTAAGGAACTGGTCAAGCGGCTGGAAGTGAAATTGCATTCTAAAAAGGGGGAACTATGAAAAAAATGATTCTTGAAGGCGTAAGGACCGGGAGTGGCCATGCGATGTTGGGCGTCTGGTTGACAATCGCGACGCTGTTCGCGCCGCAGGGCGTCACCCTGGGACAGGAAAGCGGAACGCCGCCGGCGGAACAAACCGTCCCGTCGGACTTTGTCACCATCAACGTGGACAATGGTGGCATTGAGCAGGTTTTGAACGCGTTCTCGCGGCAGACCGGCAAGAGCATTGTGATCGGCCCGGAGGTCACGAGCAAGGTCACGGTGCGACTGAAGCACATCCGATGGGATGAAGCTTTGAGTACGATTTTGAAACCCTATGGCTACGACTACTACCTTACGGGCGAAACCATTGTCGTTTGTTCGCAGGATAAACTCCCCGGGAATGCGGCCGGCAAGACGGCGGCGACAGGCCAAGCGTCCGCCACGCCTGTAATACCTGCGGAACCGCTGGTTACACGGGTGTTCACCCTGAAGTATCTGGATGCCTCGGATGTCGAGGAAATAATCAAGGCCCAGTTATCTCCCGCCGGCAAGGCGAGCAAGTTGTTCATACGCAGTCAGAGTTGGAAAGCCGACTCGAGCATGGGGGGAGGCGCTGGAGCGGGGGGTTCTGGTGGAAGCAGTGCGGGGGCTATGGGAAGGCTTCGGCGGGTTGCGGAAGAAAACGTGCTCGTCAAAGGAAAGACGATCGTTGTTACCGACACCGCTACCGTCATTGCCGGAGTGGAGGCAATGCTGACCGAAGTGGACCGGATGCCCGTCCAGGTGCTCATCGAAGCCAAGTTCATCGAGGTCCAGTCGGATCTGCTCCGCGACATCGGGCTGGAGTTTGGAACCGGCGCCACCGGCGCTGAAACTCCCGGGGTCCAGGCTGTGAAGAGCACCGACGGGAAGAACCTTTTTGCGGCCGGGGTGCAGCAGATCGGCGGCACCGCGATACCGGCAAACTTTTTGCCGCAGGGCGCTTTATCGTCCACCCGGCCTTTTATCGGGGGACTTTCGGTGGCTTTTGAATAACTGACCGGCGTGCAATTCCAGGTGCTGCTGCACCTGCTGGAGGAGGATGCCTCGTTCAACATTCTTTCATCGCCGCGGATACTCACCTTGAACAACCAGGACGCCACGATCATCGTCGGCACGAAATATCCGATCATCAAATCTGAGTCCAACTCGGGGGGGCTGACCGCGACCACCTCGACCTCTTTGGAGTACTATGAAAACGTTGGTATTCAGCTCAATGTCCTGCCGCAAGTCTGTGGCGCCAACTATATCAACCTGATCGTTCACCCGTCGGTACGGGAACAGATAGGCACACAGTCGGGGACGGTAAGCACAGGTGTCGGCGTGAACTTGACGCCTTACCCCGTGCTCACCACACGTGAGGCGGAAACCCAGATCCTTGTGCAGAGCGGACGCACGATCGTGATTGGCGGACTGCTCAAAGATCGAAAGTCGACCACCATGTTCAAGGTTCCCTACCTGGGAAACATTCCTCTGCTTGGGCGTCTCTTCCGCCGCGAGACCACGCTGAACGAGAAGATTGACCTGCTCATTTTTCTGACCGCCACCATTAAATCGCCCGGAGATGAAGCGTCGTACGAGCCGCAGCCGCCGGCGAAACCGGGCGCGGAGGAAAAGAAGGCGGAACACGGAAGCGACGAGCCATGAGTCAAGACAAATTAGGCAAGATCCTCCTCCTGAATCGAGTCGTCAGCGACGAGCAACTGTCCGTCGCTGTGGCCCGGCAGGAGAAAATGGGTCAAATGCTCGGCGAGGCGCTCATCGAACTCGGCTATGCGTCTCCCGATGAGATCGCAAGGGCGCTCTCCGTGCAGTTGAATATTCGTTTTTTCGAGCTGGGGGAAGATTTCCGGCTCGAAAAAGAGGAAGTCAAACTGGTTCCGGAGGCGATTGCGCGGCGTTTTTGCCTGATTCCCGTCAAGAAGGACTCGACGCCGACCATTACGATCGTCATGCGGGATCCGCTGGATGTGGATGCGGTGGAGGCGGTTCGGTCGCTAACCATGCTGGAAGTCCGCAAGGCCGTCAGTTCGGAAGCAAGAATCAAGGCGGTTATAGACAAGTACTACACGGAAGATGCGCATATCGAAAGGAACTTGCGCGACATTGTGGAATTGGATGCCGAGTCTCCCGAAGCGGCGGTGGAAACCGGTCAGGTGGGCTCGGAACAACTCCGCATTCTGGCCAACGATGCGCCGGTCGTTCGCTTTGTCAATCTGCTCCTCATGCAGGCGGTCCGCGATCGCGCCAGCGACATCCATTGCGAGCCCGGGGAAAAGGAGGCCCACGTGCGACTGCGTGTGGACGGCCGGTTGCGGGAAATGACGCCGCCGCCCCAGGCGCTGTATCAGGCGATTGTCACCCGGATCAAGATTCTGGCCAATATGGATATTTCCGAACGGCGACTGCCGCTGGACGGCCGGTTCAAATTCAAAGTGCATGACAGAATCATGGACGTTCGCGTCTCCTCCCTGCCGGAGGCACACGGCGAGAAACTCGTGCTGCGTATCCTGGATCGGCAGGCGCTTCTGGTGGACATGCACGACATCGGCTTCGAGGAAAACATGCTGCAGCGCTTCCAGCGGATTCTCCAGGTGCCGCACGGCATCATCCTGCTGACCGGCCCAACGGGCAGCGGCAAGACGAGCACGCTCTACAGCGCGTTGAACTTTCTCAAGAACCCCGCCTGGAATATCCAGACGGTGGAGGACCCGATCGAGTACCTGATCCCGGGCATCAACCAGATGCAGGTCAAGTCGAAAATCGGCCTCGACTTTGCCGATGCGTTGCGTTCGATTTTGCGCCAGGACCCCGACATCATCATGATCGGCGAGATCCGGGACCTCCCCACAGCGCAGATTGCCATGCGCGCGGCCCTGACCGGACATCTGGTGCTCAGCACCCTGCACACCAACGATGCGCCGACGGCTTTCTGGCGTCTGCGCGATCTCGGAGTCGAATCCTATCTGATCGCGGCGACGATCAAACTGGTCGTTGCCCAGCGCCTGGTCCGGGTGATCTGCGGCGGGTGCAAACAGGAAAAGACGCTTTCCCCGGAGGAGCTGGCGTTGGCCGCCACGCTGGATCCGGAGGCCGCGTCCTGGAAATATTTTCATGGGGTTGGCTGCGAGAAATGCGGCCACACCGGCTTTTTGGGCCGCACCGCAGTCATGGAATTCCTGGACGCCACCGCTCCCGTCCGGCAAATGATACTCGACGGAACCGGCGCGATCGACTTTCGGCGGAAAGCGATCGAATTGGGAATGGAACCCTTGCTGGCCGCCGGGTTCCGCAAGGTGAAAGACGGCGTCACCACTCTGGATGAAGTGGCGGAACTCTACGCCGCGGATGGCGTTAACTGACCGCGAGGAATACAGCATGAATGTTTATCGCTATTCCGTGAAAGCGCCTTCGGGCGAAACAGTCGAAGCAACGATTCAGGCCGTGTCGCGCTATGAGGCGCTGGCGTCTCTGCATGCGCAGCAGGTGACGGTTATCGAGCTTGAAGAAGCGGCCCCGAGCGCCGTCGAGTCGAAAGCGCGGAAGCGAAACGCGTCCGCCAGAACGGGCTTCGCTCGAGTCCCGCGCATCGCGGTTACGGAACAGGCCATGTTTTGCCGCCAGCTTTCCATTTCGGTGAGTTCGGGGATCTCCCTTCGTGAATCCCTGGAAGCCATCGGCCTCGATATGGACAACCCCGCGTTCGCCCGCATCCTTCGGGGAATCAACGACAAACTCGACAATGGCAAAATGTTTTCCCAGTCCATCTCCGGACTGGAAAAGGTTTTCAGCAGGCTTTTTGTCGCCATGGTCCGGGCCGCGGAGGAGGCCGGAACGATGGCCCCGACGCTCAATTATCTGGCCGACTCCATTGAAAAGGCGGACCGTCTGACCCGCAAGATCCGAAGCATTACGGCCTACCCCGTCTTCATCGCCGTATTCTTTTGCGTCGTGTCCTTCATCCTGACCATCTTTGTCCTGCCCAAGTTCCAGGCAATCTTTACCTCCTTCAACGCGCCGCTGCCGGCGCTGACGCTGGTGGTTTTCGGGGTCAACAACTTCATTCTGAAACATGCCGTGGTCCTGGGTGCAGCCGTGTTCCTGCTGGTGGCAGGCCTGACGTCGTACGGGAGATCCCGTCCCGGCCAGGCGCAATTCGACCGCCTCGTACTGCATACGCCTTTTTTCGGGCCGCTCCTGCGCAAGCTGGCCGTGGCCCGGTTTTGCCGCAATTTCGCCATGTTGGTACGCGGCGGCGTCCCTGTGGCGACCGCGATGGAAATTACCGCGGAAACGCTGGCCAATAAGGCGATGGAAGAGTCGCTGTTGGCGTCCCGCCAGCGGATCGTCGCCGGATCGGCCATTTCCGCGAGTCTGGACCCGGATTATTTTCCACGTTTGCTGATCCGAATGGTGAACGTCGGCGAATCTTCCGGACGACTGCCCGAAGTCCTGGAACGAGTCTCCAGCGTCTATGAGGATCAAGCGGAGGGTTCGATCATGATGGCCACCGCGATGTTCGAGCCGGTCATCATCTGCGTTTTTGGATCTTTGATTCTCACCTTGGTGCTCTCGATTTACATGCCCGTTTTCTCGTTGGCTTCGTCTATGAATCGTCTATGAAATGAACTTGCGAAAGGAGGCGCCGATATACTTTAAATTTTAACATGGAAGAAGGCGCGAAGGTCGTCGGGTTTTGCGAGATATATAACAGAACACAATGGAGGATCCGGATGAATACCAGAAACAAGAAGAATGGGTTTACGTTGGTGGAACTGATGGTGGTGGCCATTATTGTGGCCATTTTGGCGGCGGTGGCGATTCCAATGATGATGGCAAACGTGAAGCGTGCCAAGGCCACGGAAGCGGACTCGGGCTGCGGCGCGGTGCGTATGGCCATGCGTGTGTACTATGCCGAAAACCGTGCCTACCCGACTAACGGGGCGGCAAGCAGCATCGTGGGCGTCGGGACGAACGATCTGAACGGTGTGTATTTCAGCACGCCGGACTATGCGTTCGTGTCGGCCGGAGCCACCTACACCATCACGGCCACGGGGAACAGCGCTGGATCCACCGCGCCCAAGAAGGCCGAAGTGGCCGGTATTGTGGTAACACTGAACCAGGACGGCACGTTCGTGCGTACCGGTCTGTAAACGTGCGGGGTGAAGAAACGGACTGCCAGGCCTGTCGCGGGACTTTGCGAAGTCCCGCGACAGCGCAGGCCAAACTGACGGTTGTGGCGACGGGAACCAAATGAATACCAGGAACAAGAAGAATGGGTTTACGTTGGTGGAACTGATGGTGGTGGCCATTATTGTGGCCATTTTGGCGGCGGTGGCGATTCCAATGATGATGGCAAACGTGAAGCGTGCCAAGGCCACGGAAGCGGACTCGGGCTGCGGCGCGGTGCGTATGGCCATGCGTGTGTACTATGCCGAAAACCGTGCCTACCCGACTAACGGGGCGGCAAGCAGCATCGTGGGCGTCGGGACGAACGATCTGAACGGTGTGTATTTCAGCACGCCGGACTATGCGTTCGTGTCGGCCGGAGCCACCTACACCATCACGGCCACGGGGAACAGCGCTGGATCCACCGCGCCCAAGAAGGCCGAAGTGGCCGGTATTGTGGTAACACTGAACCAGGACGGCACGTTCGTGCGTACCGGTCTGTAAACACACGGGGTGAAGAAACGGACTGCCAGGCCTGTCGCGGGAATTTGCGAAGTCCCGCGACAGCGTAGGAGAGACTGACGGTTGTGGCGACGGGAACCGAGAACGATATGATTGCTCCTTCCAGAGTTACCGAAGATGTGGCCGGTTTGGATATTGCCGACGGCTATATTACGGCGGCCCGTTTCAAGTCCACCCGCCGGGGCGGCTGGGAACTCAGAAATGCGGGCTGGGTCCCGTATGACTCCCGCCTGTCGGACAAGGAACTTGTGGCAAAAGTGCGGACCCTCTGGCGTCAGTGCAAAATACCGACCACGACCGTCTGTTCCTGCATGCGGAGCCGCGCGTTCGCGTTTCACTACTTCAAGTATGCGAAAGTGTCCAAAGAAGAATTGGCGTCCGCGCTGTGGCTTCAGGGCGAGGAAATGCTGCAAATGCCGCGGAAAGATATCGCGATTGACTGGCGCCTGAATCGAGCGGAAGGGAACAGCCGGGACCCGTCCGGCGAGACGGCCACGGAGGGGATACTGTTCGCGGCCCCGCTAAAGGCTGTCGAACACCATCTTGAGATCCTGGAAATGGCCGGGCTCTATCCCGTTATTCTCGATGTGGGCAGTCTGGCAATCGGCAACCTCTTTCTCGAGTTGCGCGACGGAGTCGTTGCGCCGGAGACCTTATGCCTCATGAACTTGTCGGACCACGTCGCCGACGTGGTCATCTTCCGCAATTGCGAATGGATCTATCCTCACACGATCGTTTTCTGCACCGCGACGTGGGAACAATCCATGGCCTATTTGTGCGAAAGCGTCAACGATGTGCTGAAATACTACCAGTACAAACTGCGCCAGGAACCGGTGACCCGATTGGTAATCACCGGGCGGATTCCCGCACCGGAACAGTTGCCGGCCATCCTTCAGAAGGGCACAGGCCTGCCGACGGAAATATGGAACCCCCTGCCGTGGCTGAAAGTGGGAGTTTCCGGCCTCGCGCGACAGCTTGCGTCCGACCCACATGTCGGACCGTTATTGGCGACCAGCCTCGGGTTGGCGATGCGGAGAGACTAAGATGACCTTTTTCCAGATCAACATGGCCAGAAGCCGGGTAATTCCGTCCGCCCGGAGAAGAACGTGGTACCGGGCGCTGATTCTGTATTTGGCGTTCTCCGGTTTGCTTCTGGTTTTGCTGGCCGGCAACGTAACCCGCAATCTGATCGCCGCCTCGGACCGCCGTCAGCAATTGTCGTGTTTAGAGCGACAGTCCCTGCGGTCCTGTCCCGGCCATAAGGATATCGCCGGATATGCCGCTCAGGCCGGAGCGAACATGGTCCGCTATGCGGATACGCTGGAATCGGTTGCCGGGGTGCTCCGCCTTCAGACCCAGGTCGCCGAGATACTCCTTGGACTGGCCTCGGCTCTTTCGGACGAAATAACGCTCAATTGCCTTGATTTGGACGCTGACAAGGGGGAGATCGTCTTCGAAGTGTGGGTGCCTGAAGCCGGAGCCGTTACCGCCCTGACGCCGCCAAGTTTGGTTTCGGCGTGGAACCGGAACCCCCTGCTCATGGCGGAAGTCACACAACTCACCTCGGGGGGAAGTCAGCGCACACAGATGAACGGGCGCGGATTCACAGTCTGGCGTTTCACCGGACGCCTACCGAAGAAGGGCGGTTGACAATGGACTTGGGCATGTTCAGATGGGGGAAAACCGGCTTCGTGGTTTGGGTCGTGGGCCCGGTGGCGCTCATGGCCGCCATCTATCTGCCCGGCACGCTCTATTGTCGCCAGCTCAACAAGACCTGCGACAGGCGCATGGCGATTCTTAACTATCTTCCTGAAATGGACCGGCAAACCCAGCGGGCCGTGGCCACCCTGAAACGTTTGGACCCGTTGCGGGGCAGTGAGGTAGACCACGGCGCCGAACTGAGTCTGCGGATCGAGAAGATGGCGCAGCAACACGGTCTCGGGATCCGTTCGCTGAAGATCGAGGATGGCGCCGTCCCTGACAAGACCGGCGGCGTCCCCTATTTCACTGTGACCCTGCAGGGCGAAGGCGGCCTGCAGGCCATCGTGGAGACGCTGAACGATTTACAGAGGCCGGAATACCTTTGCCGGGTGGCAACCGTCCGCATGAGAGTGATGACGTGGATTCCCGAACGGGTGTATGGCGGCGACATAGTCTTGCGATGCCATGGGGCATCCGTATCCGGAGGAAGTCGATGAAACGATCGGGTATCACCGGCATTCGGATGCGAACCCGCGCGAATGCGCTCGCGCGCTGGATGGCGCGGCTTCTTCCGATGGCGGTCGCCGGGAGCTTGTGTCTGAGTTGCAACCGGGGCGGCTCGGCGTCCGACAACCCGTCGCTTGACCGGTACAAACAGTCGGGGCGTCGTATTGAAACCACCGCGAAATCCATCGAGCTCGCGCTGTCCGCGCCGCATGCGACGCTGGTGACGTCCGGCCTGGCGGCAAAGCCGACGGCGCCCGCCGTTCCTCCGCGGGCGCAGGTGCAGGCGGAGGTGCGGAACATCGCCTTCAAGCTCACTGGAATTGTCGGAAACAAGCGCGCTCCGTTGGTGTTGACCAGCGCCGGCGTCGCCGGACTGGGCGAAGAAGTGGACGGTTTCAAGGTCGTGGAGATTCAGGAGACCTCCGTCACCTTCATGGACAAAGGGGGGCGCAAACTGAAAGTCAACCTCTACAAGGACGCATTCGGACCATGAAAACGAACCGGCAGGGCGCATTCCAGAAGCCGCGCGGCATTCGCGCGGGCACGACGCTTGTTGAAACGATGATTGCCTGCATTATTCTGGCGATCATGGCACTGGGCGGGGCCTCATATCTTTATCAATCGCGCGCCAGCCTTGCCATGCAGCGCAACAAACGCGCCGCCCTGGAGGTAGGAAATGCGCGGTTGGAAGAAATTCGCGCCACGTCCTATGCCATGCTCACGAGCCTTTTCGCGACCGATTACAATCTCCATTACCTGCGGAAAGTCGGCGGGGCGTGGCAGGCCTCATCTGCGGATCCCGGAGAAACCGCAAGCATCAACGGCTCCTTGCTGCCGCAAGCGACGACCGTGCAATATCAGGATGTCGATGGCGGTGCGAGTTCTTACGATTGCCTCGGAGTTATCGTGAAGACCGCTTATCGTTTGGGTTCCAGCGATCGAGTGAAATTGCAGACCATTTATGCGCCCTAATCAACATCATCCGGTCGGAGCCATGCGGAAACGGAAAACCGGGAACGGTTTTTCCATGATTGAATTGGTGCTGGGAATGATGGCGTCTGCGGTGTTGGTCGTAACGCTGAGCGTCATGTTGTTCTACGGGTACACGACCTGGGTGCGAAATAGTCAGGCTGTGGATCTGCACCGCGATGCAACCCTGGCCATGCAGGTGATGGGGAAAAGCTTGCGCCAAGCCTCCGCTGCCGGGGTGGATCTTTCCCAGCCGGCCCAGATTGTGGTCTCCAACCAAAACACCTCGATCCTCTGCTCCTTTTACCAGCAGAGCGGCAATTTGGTCTACAACCCCGACGTGAACGGCGGCGGTACGCCGTTTCTCCTGGTCCAGGGGCGGTTGATGCCCTCGGGATTCACGCATTCCAACATCAATCATGGTGTGACCATACGTCTGAAACTCCAACAGGGCACCGAGAGTCTGGAAATGAACGGAAGCGTCTGCTTCCGGAATTAGCCCGGAAACTGGGAACTATGAAAAAGCCGACACAAAGCGGGATTCACGCATTCCAACATCAATCATGGTGTGACCATACCTCTGAAACTCCAACAGGGCGCCGAGAGTCTGGAAATGGACGGAAGCGTCTGCTTCCGGAATTAGCCCGGAAACTGGGGACTATGAAAAGGCCGGCACAAAGTCCGATGCCGCCTCGAGATACGCGACACAAGCAAGGCGCGGCATTGGGGATTGTGCTCATCGTGCTGCTCGTCTTAAGCTTGCTGGGCTTTCAACTGATTGCGTTGAGCGGAAGGGATGCCGTGGAAACAGCCAAAGAGGGCAACACCACCCGGGCGTTCTGGGCGGCCGAGGGCGGTTTGCACCACGCACGCGCCATGCTTCGGCTGAGCTCCGCCTTTCGAGCCGCGCCATGGACACTCACTGGCACTGGTATGACCTACTCCGCAAACACCATCATCGTTGCGAATGACATTTATACGATCGTTTCCACGGGAACGGCGTCAACCGCGTCACGGGTTGCCCAGCAGACTCTGGTTGTGAAAACGGGTTGGCCGTCGGCCTTCGACTATCTCTTGTACGGCGGCGGAGGTTCCATGACCTTCGCGAAAAACGAAACGATAACCGGCAACCTATTCCAGAACGGCGACGTCAGTTTCGCCAGCGGGGTTGAGATGACCGGCACCGTGTACGCCACCGGAACGGTGTCCGGCTATCCGGGCACG
>JBAXJV010000019.1:0-16697 GCA_037137675.1 bacterium
ACAGTCTAACAGCCTACAGCCTAACAGCCTGCGTCCCATGGGACGCTAGTGCTTCATATTCATGCTTCATATTCCTCTTGTTTGCAAATCACCCCGCCTTTACAATAAACGCCAGAAACCCCACAGAAGAAAGAGAGTTAACATATGCAGAACCTGCACGAACTTCGTAAACGCCAGCTGATTATCACCAGCGATTTCAAAGCCCGCGCACAGAAGGCCGAGAATCTTCTTGGCGAGATCGAGGAATGCGAAAAGCGCCTTGCAACATTGAGCGAGACCCTGTCCACAGTACTGCTGCTCGATGTTATTCAGGCCGCCGCCGCAACGATATTTCCAAAAGCCAAGACTGCCAAGACCCCCAAGGTCAAGGCCGCCAAGGCTAAAGTCATCAAGGCTGCAATGCCCGCCAAACCCAACCCTGTCGCGGTCAAAACATCAAAGGCTAAACCCGAGTCGTCGACATTGAAAGATTCCGTCCGGGACTTCATGCTCAAGGCAGGAACGCCGATGAAGATCGCCGCGATCGTTAAATCCTTGCAAAAGGCGGGATATGTGTTCCAGTCGAAGAAGCCCGTCAAGGCGATGACTAAACTGATGTACAACAACCCCAAGGTGTTCAAGCGCGTTAAGCCGGGAACGTTCAAGGCCGTCTAACGAAACCCGGACTTTTCGCCCCGCCGCCAACACCCTCACGGTCACGGCCAACCGCCGCCACGCGCACCCCGCGCCGGCGGGGTGGGGGACAACGCCGCTCAAATCGACTTGCTCGACCTGCGTTCATGCCTTCGCAGGCAACAACTGCTTTTCATGCTTACTCGCGTCCTTTTCAAACCTCGTTGGCCAGGGCAAAGAATTCATCACGTAGAGCGCGCCACGTCTTTGAGGTCAGTTTGCCGGCCAACCCGCGCGCTAACTGGGCGCCGGACACTTCCGCCGATAGTGGCTCCGGTAAAGCAGGGGGCGTGTCTTTGAATACCGTCGGCAACGTCCCCACGGCCTGCTGTAATGCGCCCGCGCTGGAATGAGTATATAGCTCATGAACGATGCGGTCGGAATGGCCCACGATGCCCATGCTCACGCTTTCAGCAGCACCAGTTTGCTGTTCGATTCGACCTCTTGCGCGACATCATTCGACCACAATTCGGCTGCACAGCTGAAGAAAAGATGAAGCACGAACGACTGAAGCTCCGCGACCGGACTGGTCTGCATTCAGCCTGCTTCTTCAAATCAAACTGCACTATAGACAAACCCGCTCTATTTTAGTCTCATGAAACTAATGAAAGCGCACGGCAAGCCGTTCGGATCTGATTCTGCGGCGCCGTGCCATTACTTCCGGAAAAACAATTTCTTGTCTGATACCGCAGGCGCGCCTGCGCCTGCCAGCGACCACGGCAATCGCCAAACCGCTGGAGCTTCCCTTGTGCTGGCGCTACGTGGCAGACAGAGCAGAGGATATTAACGATGATCAAAGTCGCCTTGATTTCCAGCTATGATACCGACTGCGGGATTGCGTCCTATGTTGCGCACCTTGAACCCGCCCTCCGGAGCGGGGATCTGGATTTGAAAATCATCCCTTTGCCGGTGAAGATTTTGCGCGCGACAACCCGTGGAGGCTACAAGAAGGCCGCCAGCTGGATGAAGACAATGTGCTCGGAGTTGAAAAACTTTGACGTGGTCAACCTGCAGCTGGAGCCCGGCCTGTTTGGCTTTTTTCCGCCACGGCAACTTAAACGCATTGCCCAGATCGTGCGGGCGTCTAAAGCGCTGGTGGTCACCTTCCACGCCTATCCATCGTCCACAGGAAATTCCTTTGCCAACCTGTTTGTCCAGCCGTGGATCTTTTTATATGCCTATCTGTACAACTCCTGCATCGAGTTCTTCTATCGCCGTTTATCAAGGCTGTTGCGGACATCCGGAAAACAGACGGCGTACATCGTACACACCAAGCGAGAGCGGCTGACCATGGAGCTGGAAGGCTTCCCGAGCTCCCGGATCTTTGATCATCCCCTCGCCTACTTCCCCGCGGGGTTTGTCAACGCCTCGCGCCAGCGTGCCGCACGCGAAAACTTGCTGAACCATTACCGGCTGGATGCCGGCGACTACCTGATCGGCACGTTTGGCTTCATCTCTCCGTACAAGGGCATGCTCACCGCAATCAACGCCCTGACCCACCTGCCCGACAAGTACAAACTGCTCATTTTTGGCAACGTCCATTCCATGGCGCAGGATGCCAGGCAGACGATCGACCCCCATCTGGCCAGGATGTTGGACCTGCTGAAGGCTGCGCCGGGCGGGCTGCATCACCGGGTCAGATTCTGCGGGACGCTTGGCGACCAGGGGTTTGCTGAAGCCATCATGGGTTGCGATTCTGTCGCGCTGCCATATTTGGAGGTTGGCCAGAGCGGGTCCGGGGCGGCCGCCATGGCCCTGGAGGTGGGACAGCACCTCGCCCTGAGCCGCAGCGATTGTTTTTTGGAGCTGAAAAAGTATGCCGGCGAAGCCTTCGACATGTTTGACATAGGCAACGACATCGAACTGGCCCAGCTTCTGGAAATCAAACCGTATGCTGAGGCAAGGGTGGCGGCACGCGAGCGCTATCGGCAGGACTACAACCTGGACAGCAATGTGAAGAAGTACTTTGAGGCCATCGCCATGGTGACCGCGCCTGCGAGAGCATGAATAAAACTCTCATCTCCCTCTACATGCTGTCCTACCTGGAATTCAAAGGTAGGTACAAGCCCATGCGAATCGGCTTGCTCTGGGTACTCGTCCGGCCAACGGTTCAGCTCGCCATCTTCTACAGCATCTTCGGTTTTTTATTCAAGACCAATATCACGCATGAGCATTTCGCGCTGGAGTTGTTCTTTGGCCTGGCGTTATGGAGCTTTTTTTCCGAGGCCACGTCCAGTGCGCTGACCTCCATATCCGGCAAGCCGAACTTCGTGCTCAACATCCACCTCCCGCTTTGGCTCCTGCCCTCCAGCAGTTTTATTGTCGCCCTGCTCAACCTGGTCCTGACCATGAGCGTGTTCGCCGCTTTCTACCTGTATGCGGGCCTGCAGCCTGCCCCCGGGTGGATGTTTGCGTTCTTCGGCGGCCTTGCGCTGATCGCGCTGCTGGCCTACTCCGTCGGCGTCCTGCTCAGCATCACCAACCTTTTCTTCAGGGATATCCAGCAGATATGGGAACTGCTGCTGGTCTATGGCGTCTTTCTCTCCCCGATCATCTATTATGTAAACATCCCTGAAAAGCTGCTGACCCTCTATTATTCCGTGAACCCCTTCGCCTTCCCCCTCGAGCTGGCGAAATCCGCATTTTTCCACGTAACTCCCAGAATGTCCACGAACACCACCTGGCTGACCTGCTATCTGCTGGCCGCAGCCGCCTTGCCCGTGCTGGCCTTGCTGGCCATCAATACCATCGAGGGAAAGGCCCGTGACCAGGTATGATCAAATTTGATCATGTGACGAAAACATTTTTTTCTCCCCACGGGGATGTGACCCTGCTGCGGGACTATTCCTACGACTTCAGCGATGGCACCATTTACGGGCTCTACGGACCCAACGGGACGGGTAAAAGCACCTTTGCCCGCTTGATCACGGGGTCCATCTTCCCGACCTCCGGAAACGTGCAGCGGGAAGGCAAGATCGTCCCTTTTCTGGAGCTGGGCGTGGCCTTCCACATGGAGCTGTCCGGTCGTGAAAATATTTTTGTCAACGGCGGCCTGCTGGGAATCAGCCTGAGCACACTTCGCGAAAGCTACCACGAGATCGTGGAGTATGCCGAACTGGTCGGGAGCGAGCATAAGGCGCTGAAACATTATTCCAGCGGCATGATGGCCCGTCTGGCCTATTCCATTTCCCGCTATGCGGATGGCGACATCTTCATCTTTGACGAAATCCTGGCCGTCGGGGACGCCGCTTTTCAGGAGAAATGCTTTGAGAACTTCGAACGGCTGAAGCAGCAGCGCAAATTGATTTTCATCATCAGCCACAGCCTGCCCCTTTTGGAAGCGCACGCTGACAGCATCCTCCTGTTCAACAAAGGTGCCAACCCAACTCTCGCCCAGGTCCGCAGATAAGCTTGCGCGACAGGAAGTCCGCCCTGTCCTTTGACCGGACGCAGGACGGCTATCCCAGCCTTCAGGTTCTCGAGTTTGACGTTGGTCCGTCCGTCACACAGCCTGGCACCCCTGCGCCGGGTGGAACGGCCTGCGGCTGGCCGGTTTGAGGGCGGAGGGAGCGCAGGAGCTTGCGGCACGGTTTTTCCACAAAGCGCCACATCAGATAACTGGCCAGCAGCACGAGGCCCCAATACAGCAGTAACTTGAGCGGATCCGGAATCCAGGCCAGGGCCTGCTGGTGATTCACGTAAACCATGATGAGCATGTAATGCAACAGATAGACCGAGTAGCTGATTTCACCCAGCAAGACAAGGAACGGATGGGACAGGCCGCGCGAAAGCAGACCCCGATTCAGCCCCATGACCACGATCAGCCAGCCGAACAACGGCGCACACAGTCCGGAGGGAAACAGCCACAGGACTCCCGGCTCGCCTAAAGATGGAAACGCCCGCTGCACCGCCATGCTCACCCGGCCGCTGTAGTACATCAGCAGGACCGTGAGAATCACGGTGGTGCCTTCCAACACGGTTCCTGCAGTCAGGCGCAGCCGGACCCGTGGGCGCAACGCCTGGAAAAGCAGCAACATCGTCATGCCCAGCACAAACTCGAACAACCGCGTCACAGGGTGGTTGTAGATCAACACATGCACCGAAACGCCATCCCGGAGCGGGCCGGGGCCGTCTTGGATGTGCGCCACATTGCAGAAGGTGATCATGCCCGCAGTCAGGCCGGCTGCGAGCAACAGTTTAAGCCACCAGGTTTGCCGCCAGCGGTAAATCAGCAGCGGGAAGCAGAGATAGAAAAACGCCTCGGTCGAGATGCTCCAGGAGACGGCGTTGAAGTGGTAGCCGCAGGCCTGAAAGGGGATCCATGCGTGGGTCAGCGAAAGATTGGCCAACACCATCCACCACCGCGTTGTTTCGGTGAGAAAGCGCTCGTCGGGCGCGAACAGAAGCAATAACAGCAGCAACGCAGCCATATGCGCCGGCCAGATCCTCGCAAAACGAGCCAGCAAAAACGTCTTCACCGCGGGGCCATCCAATGCGGGATAAACCCAGGTGAGGATGAAGCCGGACAGCACGAAAAAAAATGAAACCGCCTGGCACTGGTTGAAAGGCTCCATGAAGTTGAGCGGGATGCCGAAACAGCCTTGCGTATGCCCCACCACAATCGCCACGACTGCAAAGAAGCGCAGCGAGGTCAGCGCAGCCAGACGTGGCGGCGGGGCGGCGGCTGTGAGCGGAGTGGCGCTCATCACGAGGGGGGCGCAGTCCGTCGGCGGATGATATCAACCCGTGGAGTACGACTGCTGAGACTGGTGGAGGAGTGCGGCGACAATACGCGGAACACAGCCATGCCACTCAGCGGTGCGGCACGTCCGCCCGCAGCACAGCGATTTTCGAGAGCAAGATGACCGCAACAAAGCATCAATGCATCTTTGTAAATCCCCTCACAAAGTCAAGCACCCGTTTGTTCGCCAACCACGCGCGGCTGCTTCAGCTTTTCGGCAAAGGGTTGGAGCCAGAACTTAAGTAAGCACGAAATGCCACTAAACTCTGAACACAGGAACCACAATCTTGTCACAGAATTAAATGGAGGTATGTTCCCCATGTCGCCGCCATCTTTCCACTTTCACCGTGGCGTCAACCTTGGCGGCTGGTTTTCCCAGATTGATGTGCGCGACGAGAAGCATCTGGCCAGTCGGTTTTGTGGCGACGATTTGCGCCGTGTGGCCGCCGCCGGAGCCGATCACATCCGCTTGCCGGTTGATCATGAACTGATCGAGAACGACACGCCGCCGCACGATCTATGCCTGACCGGTCTCGCATGGGTGGATCGTGCCATGGAATGGGCCTGGCGCGCAGGACTTGGCGTCACCCTCGACCTGCACAAGACAGCCGGCATGTCTTTCTGCACCCCTGAAAGCAAAGGCAAGCCGTGACAGGCTTAACCGCCTGTACGGCTACTGTGCAGAAGTAGTTGCCTGTCCGATAGGCACCGAAAATGCCCTGGCTGGAAGGACTTTCCCGCACCTTCGCCTGTTCCTCCCTCCGCGAGCTACATCAACCTTTCAATCGAGGCCCGCTTGGCGCCATAGACCTTGCCCAGCCCGAGGGCAATGGCTTCGTCACACAAGGCCACCGCCTTTTCAAACTCCCCGTCGTCGAAGGCCAGCGCGATGCCGCGTTCGTACATCCGCATGGAAGGACAGTACTCGCGGAAGCGTTGAAACGTTTCCGCCTGTGCCGTTGGAAGATAGTCGGCGGCCCGGGCTAAAGCGGTGCGGCAGGTCTCGAGATCACCGGACTGGAAGGCGTCCTCGGCCAGCAGGTCATAGAGAAAGAACTTCACGGCGTTGGGAATCGAGTTATTCCGCTCGCTGAAGGTCAGGAGATATTTCTTTCCCTTCTCCGCTCCTCCGTACAGGGCTTCGTTATGTCCTGCAACAAGGTCAGCGAGGATTTCGACCGGGGTCTTGCGGATCGGTGAGAGACGTTCAGCCATGACGGAAGAGTGTCAAAACCTGTCCGTAATCTCAAGTGCGGTGTAATATGTAACCCATCTTTGATCATTTCCTTAGCTTGACAATCCGCCGCCCGTTTAGTGTCATGCTCCAAGTGAACGTGCTCACCCAGTTGTTCTGGATGATTGGGCGTGGTGATCAGGAAGAGGCTTTTCAATATGAATAACTTTGTCTTCAAGAACCCGACCGAAATTATTTTTGGAAAAGGAACTATCAAGGAGTTGGAGCGCCGCGTTCCTTTGGATGGGCCTGTCCTGTTGCTGTATGGCGGGGGCTCGATCAAGAAAAACGGAGTTTATGCTCAGATTGTCAAGGCGCTCAAAAAACATCGTGTCATTGAGTTCGGCGGGATAGAACCCAATCCACTGTATGAAACCTGCATGAAGGCTGTGAAGGTGGTTAGCGGGGCCAAGGTGAAGTTCATCCTGGCTGTGGGCGGCGGCTCCGTCCTTGATGCGGCAAAGTTTATAGCGGCGGCGGCGCTCTACAAGGGGCGGGAGCCATGGGAAATCCTGCTGACGCACGGTGCCACGGTTACTGCGGCACTCCCTGTTGGAACGGTGCTGACCCTCCCGGCAACCGGATCAGAATCCAATGGCAGTTCAGTCATCTCCCGAATGGACACCCATGAGAAACTTCACTTTACATCAGACCGGGTGTTCCCGCTCTTTTCCATCCTTGATCCCCAGGTTACTTATTCTCTCCCCATGCGTCAGGTTCGGAATGGCCTCGTGGATGCGTTTGCGCATGTCATGGAACAGTACATGACCTATCCGAATGCCGCGCCCCTTCAGGATCGTCTTGCGGAAAGCATTTTGCAGACGTTGGTAGAAGTCGGACCCGGGACCTTGAAAAATCCCGAGAACTACGACTTACGTGCCTCGTTCATGTGGAGCGCAAATCTGGCTCTGAATAACCTGATTGGCTGCGGTGTTCCACAGGATTGGTCCACCCACATGATCGGACACGAACTTACCGCGTTTTACGGTCTGGACCATGCGGAAACGCTGGCAATTGTCATGCCGGGAGTGTGGGCGCATGAGTTAAAACGCAAGCAGGCCAAACTCAAACAATATGGCAAGCGGGTGTGGGGTGTCAAAACTGCCCCTCAGGCCATCGCCGCAACGGAAAAGTTCTTTCACTCTCTTGGCATGCCGACACGGTTCTTGGATTATAACATTGATGCCGTGGAGGCCGCGAAGCGGGTACGCATCCGGTTTGCCGCAAGAGGCGCTTCCTTCGGGGAGCATGGGAACTTGAAGCCACGGGATGTGGTCGCGATTCTGCAATCGCGCGCTTGATGAGGTGCTTTGCAGGTGCTGGCTTAAACCGGCAACGATGGTTCAATTCCCGCCCGCTCCGCCATGCGGGCGTATGTTGAATATGGTTTAATCTATCCAGGAGATCATGACAAATACCTTTGCCATTGCAACTATCATGGGCCTGGTCGAGGGGGTCACGGAATTCATTCCGGTCTCCTCCACGGGCCATTTATTAATCGCGGAACGCCTGCTCGGCGTACATTTGAGCGATCTTTTCAACATCGTGATTCAATCCGGCGCGGTATTGGCGGTGTTGCCGCTGTTTCGTGCGCGGCTTGCGCAATTTTTCTTCCAGTGGCGCGAAAAGGCGACGCAAGCCTACCTCCTGAAGATCGTCGCGGCCTTCGTCGTGACGGGCATCGGTGGTGTTCTGTTGGAAAAAGGCGGATTCAAGTTACCCGAGAACCCGCTGCCGGTAGCCCTCGCTTTGCTGGCGGGCGGCATTGCCTTTGTGCTTACAGAGGCAATGTTGAAGGGCCGGACGATGAAAAACGAGATTACCTGGGCGATGGCGGTGGCGGTTGGCTTGGCGCAACTTGCGGCTGCGATTTTCCCCGGCACTTCACGTTCGGGCGCGAGCATCCTGATCGTGCTGCTGATGGGGTTGGGCCGTCCCGAGGCCACCGAATTTTCGTTCCTGGTCGGTGTTCCAACCATGCTGGCGGCGGGCGGGCTGAAGATTTTCTCGGCCCTGCATCACGGCAGCGCGGCGACGGAAAATTGGACGCAAGTTGGGATTGGTTTCGTGATTTCAGCGGTCGTTTCGTTTATTGTGGTGAAGTGGCTGCTGCGCTACGTGCAGACGCATACCTTCACCGCGTTCGGTTGGTACCGCATAACGCTGGCCGTTCTGCTGGTGGGCCTGCAGTTCGCTGGCGTTCTCAGCTGATCTGCACCGCACCCTTTTCATCTCCATATCATAGCGATAAACTGGCGGCCGCCTTGCGGCCGGCAAAAGCCTGCTCTGGGTCTAGGGCGCGGGCAATTCGTAAACGTGCAGCGCCACCGGGGTGTCGCCGTAGCCGATGGTCGGGCCGCCGCCGTAGCGCTCATAAAGGTCCGTTCCGCGGAAATCGTCAACGAATCCGCCGGCATCCGACTTCAGCTCGCGATCCTCGAAGACGACGCGCACAGTCTTGCCTGCTTTCAGTCCTGGCACGTTGATTCTGGCGTGCGCGAGTTGCTCCGGTGCTTCGCCGATCTGATCGCCCCAGACGATGCGCTCCGTGCCGTCCGGTGTCACGATGGCCGTCCGGCCCCACCAAACGCGACCGCCTTCGTGCAGGAACCCGACGCCGTCCACCAGCTTGCCGGTGGCATCGAGCTTATCCAGCGGCAGTTCGAGTTTTAACCATTCACCCGCCGCTGGCACCGCGCCCATGTTGACCGCCGCCGACGGTATGTACTGAATGGCAGCCGGGACCAGATGTTGGTCCCACCCGAGAAAGCCTTTCGCGTGCCGGTAGAATGTTGTCAGGAACCAGTAGGCCGAATTGGTGCTGGCGCGCATGCCGGCGAAGTCCATGGCCCCCCAGGCGGCCGCGTGCGTCCAGCGGCCGTCGGCTTTGACGAACGCGACCAGATTGCCCGGAGGTGATTGCGGGTCAAGGCGCACGCTCTGGACAAACTTCGTCCCGGCGGGCCATACCTGCGCGTCCGGCAGGTACTGGATGCCATAAACAGCGGGGCCAACATCGACTTTGTCAATTAGGCCGTAAGCATTGGCTTCGTCGCGCTGCTCGAAACGCGCATCGGTGACGCGGGCGCGGCCCTGTTCATCGCTCCAGCGCCATCTGCCGAAGGTCATGCCATGCGTAGTCGCGGCGACGATGTAGAGCTTGCCGTTGCTGAGCCGTGAGAAGTGCTCGATGGCTGGCTCCGTGGTGATGGCCGGTCCAACGTCGGTCGAGTAGGCGATGGGTTTCATGAACTCCATCTCGCCGTGCAAGCCCCGGTACAGGGACTGGTCGCCGGGCCCGTGCGCGAACTGCCATCCCCGGCAGCCGCGCATCAACTCGACGTAGGTGTGGAACCGCCAGCGTTCGTACGGCACGTCCTCATACATTTGCGGGCGCAGCCACACCGCCGCGTTTTTGCCGGCGACGATCGGCGCAAGGTCGGTGTGAATGTTTCCCGGATAAAGCGGCTCAGTTTCCGGATCGAAGATGTCAAAGCCGGTGGCGCGCTCGAATTCGAGGCGATTCCAGTAGCCGCCGTGCCCGACCATTACGGGCTTGCCGGTCTCCTCGCGCAACTTGGCGGCGACCTTCGCCAGGCCCTTGCGCTGCTCGGTCGAGATCTCATGGAATAAGCCGAACGCCTCTTCGATACTGGGCGCGGTGGAGACCACCATCGGCGCAGCCTTGACGAATGCCATGTAAGCGGCATATTTCTCCGGCCCACCGGCCGCCTTCACCAGGTCCTCCACTGTCAGCGGAATGGTTCCCGGCGTCACGAACGCCGACGAGCAGTAGAGGTTGTCGTTGGTCCAGAGTTTTTCGAGTGCTTTTTGACTGGTGATATAGTTGGCCACGTAGCGGGCGCAGTTGAAATCGTTCCGGCTGCGCGAATAGTGGGAGCCGTACCGATCGTAGATGTTCCAATTCGGCACGTTGTGCAAGTCACGATACTTGCCGACGCCGGGGTCGGCTGGGCCGTCGTACACCGGGATGAACCCGTAGATCGCGCCCCATGGCATCCAGGGCCGTCCGTTCACCAACAGGCCGTTGCCTTGGATCGTGACCGACTCGATGGCCGGTTGCGGCGCCTCGTGCGCGAGCCGGCAAAACGGCGGCGAGTCCGCTGTAACCACGCTCTTGCCAGCGGCGTCGAGCACCGTCGCGCGGACGAACCAGTTCCGATCCGGTTTGTTGAACGCCTGCAGGGGCAGGAACGACGCGTCGAAGTCCGTGAGCAGCAGGTTCCCAAAATCGCCGCGCAATTCAGCCGGGATCTTCTCCCGCTGCGCGAGCAATGCCGCCGGCGTTGCCGGCACTTCCCACTGTCGCAACGTCTTGCCCGAGCCGCGCCGCAGGACTTCAAGGCGGACAGATTTCACCTTCGCCAGGGCAGGCTGCGTCAGGCCAAAGGTCAGCCGTACGAGTTCCTTCTGCTCGGGCAGGAGGTAGAGCGAACCGAGTTGCAGGTCAATTGGCTCCGTCCACGTGCCGAACCAGAGTTCGTTTGATGCGACCGGCTTGCCTTTTTCGCCAAGCAACGTGAGCGTGCCGTGATATTCCGTGTAGGCCGTCGGACACGGCTCCGTCAGCGTGTACGGAACGGAGAGACTGCCGGGCGCGGAGGAGAATTGCGACTTCTGACCGGACGGCGAGGTGAAATTCCATTGCAGCGAGCAGCCCTGCTCTTTGCCGGCATCGGCGAGCTTGACGCTGAGCACGTTTTCACCAACCAGACGCTCGCCCAGGTTCAGATCGGCGAGATGCGGGCCCTTTTTGGACTTCGCGTTCTTGACCGGCTTGACGTCACGCCCGGCAAGCTCGTCGGCTGTACTTTCCGGTTCGCTCAAGCGCACGTCATCCCACCAGACCGTGCCGCAAACGTTGTTTTGCGGCTGCTGCGAGGTGTCGTCGAGCGTGTAGCCGTTGACGCCCCGCGCGCACAACTGTAGCCGCAACGTCTTGACGGGGTTGCGCGGGCGGAATACCTGGCGGAGCATCCGCCACTGGTCGGAGCCGATGGAGACCGGCGCTTTATTAATGAAGTTGAAACAGTCCAGCCGGTTCCCGTTCTGGTCCAGCGCATCAATCTGGAGCATGCAGAGCCGGTCAGTTTTAACCCACGCGCTGACTTCGATGATGCGCGGACTGGTCTGGTTCAAGGTAATCGGCATTGCAGCGACAAACTTCTCATCGCCCGCCGCGACGATCATCTTCAAGCTGTGCGCGCCACTGTGCGAGAGAAGCGCATCCGCCGCGACCGGTCCACGATTGGGGAAGGCGGCGTTGTGCCATGTGTTGAAGATGTAGTAATACTTGGGCGGGAAGTAGCGGTATTTCTCAGGCTGGCTCCAGCTGACCGGGTAGCCGGCCTTGTCGAGCGTCTCGAAATCGCCATTGGGGAGCAGGTTGGGCGCGGCGGAATCGCCGGCAACGAGTTCCGCGCGGGCGATTTCGATCTGCCCGGTCTTGTTATTGTACTGGATGCCCACCTGCGCCAGGCCCGGCAAGGCGTTGTTGGTGACCGCCTGAAACCAGACGCTGTCCGGCACCTTGACTTCAACCCATTGGAAATCGTAGGTGCCGGAGGGCAACGGCGCACTAATGACAGCTTTCGCTGGCACACCGCGGGACTTGGGCGTGATGTATGGCCAGCCAGCCGAGATCGTGACGCCGTTGGTGGGTACGTCCCGGCCTTTTACGAACACGCGGAACGTCAGGTCGCGCATAAGCTTCTCCGGCCGGTCGCTGGTCACCGTAACCGCCGCCGGAAAACCGCCGGCATCCGGGAAATTTTCCGACTTGCGGTCATCGTGAATCGTGAGCCAGTTCACATGCTGTTCGATGGACGCCGCCGGTCCGCTCAGCACGAGGCTCCGCTGCCCGTGGGGCGCATTCGCGTTCAGCCATGTCCAGCTTCCAGACAAAGCCCAGCCGTCAGGGTTGAAGTCGCGGCGATTGTAGAACTCCGACGAGTAGCACCAGTGATGATTCTTCGTCTCTGCCAGTTGGGTCAACCAGTCGTCCTGAAAATCTCCATTGCGCAGCAAGTTCGCGTGGGAGCTGATGGTGAAAACAAGGGTGGCAAGCGATAATAAAACGCGCTGTAACATTTTTGCTGTTCCTGTCTTTTGTGCATGTATCGAACGGCGACTATTTTTTTATATTGCCTTTGGAGAATTGCTTGTGTCAAGCGAGGATTTGTGATTATCAGCTTCAAGCTTCAATAGGACCAAATAACAAAAGTTGCACGCGTCGACCGAATCCGGTAGCGTGCGCTGACAAGTATGCACCTGGTATCCGGCAGCCCATTTGAACAACCGGCGATTTTGAAAAAGATCGCCGTTTTTTTTCTGGGGATTTGGAATGGGCCGCGCAATTTCATCCGGGCTGTCCGCGATACGACCACAGTCTACCGGTGTGGGACGCTCTCTTACGCGACGCGCGGCTTGATTGCGTTGTTTGCCTGGATGCTCTGGGGCGATTTTTGTTTCACGCTGATGGAATCGGTCGTGCCGAGCATCATGCCGCTAAAGCTGCGCAGCCTCGATTCGCCCAACGTGATCATCGGCTTCATCATGACAACGTTGCCGGGGGTGTTCAACATCACGGTCACGCCCGTCCTCAGCTTCAAGAGTGACCGGTATCGCAGCAAATACGGCCGGCGGCTCCCGTTCATCCTGTACACGCTGCCGTTTTTGACTTTGACGCTGGTTCTGATTGCGTATGACGATGCTCTCGGACACTGGGTGAAGACAACCTTCCTGGCTGGCAATTCATTTAGCGAAGCGAAGGTGGTCATCATCCTGCTGGCAATTTTTGCGGCGATGTTCGACTTCTTCAACATGTTCGTGAACACGGTGTATTGGTACCTTTTCAACGACGTTGTGCCGCAGGAATGGATGGGGAGGTTCATGGCGTGGTTCAAGCTCGTCGGGAACCTGGCGGGGGGGCTTTACAGCTTTTTCATCTTTCAATTCGCTGAGACCCACATGCGGATGATTTATCTTGGGGCGGCGCTGGTGTATTTCGTCGGCTTTGGCATTGTCTGCCTGCGAATGAAGGAAGGCGAATATCCGCCGCCCGGAGATGCTGGACATCGCCAATCGTTGCTGGAAAAATTCCGCATCTATGCGCGGGAATGTTACTCCTCGCAGTTTTACTGGGACACATACTTGAGTCAGGCGTTATATGCGATGGCCGCCTGCGTCGGTGTGTTCAACATCTTTGCCCTTAAATCGATGGGGCTGGACCTGAAACTGATCGGACGCATCGGTTTTATTGCCGTGTTCACGGGCCCGCTCTGCCTTATCTACGCCGGTTCGCTGGTGGATAAGTGGAACTCCGTTCGCGTGGCGGCGTACTGGTCGGCATTCGGGGCGTTCAGTGTATTGGGTAACTGGGTCTGGCTGTTTGTAGACACTCCCAATCCGAATGTTTTCTTTTGGACGAATGCCGTCGTGGGCGGGGTCTTTGCGGTCCTCTTCGGATCCATTAATTCCATCCTCGAGCTGCCGCGGCTGATGGCGCTCTATCCCAAGGACCGGTTTGGCCAATACTGCGGCGCAATCGCCTTGGTCCGCGCCCCGGCCGCCATGCTGGGAGGAGTGCTGGCCGGGTTGTTCATGGATCTGTGCCGGCATTTTTTTCCGACAGGCAATTATGCCTACCGGTTTCACTTCTTGTGGTCGGCGCCACTGGTTGTGCTAGCCTTTTATTTTCATTACCGGGTCTACCGCGCCTGGAAACGGCTCGGCGGCGAAAAATTTTATGTCGCCCCGACAGCGGCCTTTAATCCGGCCGACCTCCCCCCGCACGCGAGTGGCGATTGCAAAGTGCTCAAAGGTCCGCTGGTGGTGATTGCGATCGCCTGGGTCGGCGGGTTGCTTGGCGCCCTGACGTGGTGGGCGTTTTATACATTCGTCGATCCCGAACCGCAGTACGCGCTTGTCTTTCTACTCGCGGCTATTCTCTCGCTGGTGTTGTTTGGCCTCTTCCTGCGCTTCCTTAAATTTATGGAACGCCCATGACCATTATGCAAATCATTACACTGCCAATCTAGTCCCCGCTTCTGCGCCGGATGTGTGGCCGCATCTTGAATATTGCCGCCACGCACGCCGGCAGTCCTCACTCAAACTCCGCCACCGAATGCAGCACGCCATCGATGCGGAACCGCAGCGCTCCACGGTGACTCTCCCCGCCCGCCAGAGCCAGCATCCCGGCCAAATCATGCATTCCCGAAAGGTGTTGTGCCTGACTGATGATATCTCGTCTAAGGTATTTAGCCCGCGATACTTCCTGTTTTCATGATGGTGCCCAACCTGTCTTAAATGCATTCTGGAGTAGTGAGTTAACGTCAAGGGAACTGAAATCAGAAGGCATTTTAATAAAGGAGATAATTTTATCCTCCAGCTAAAAAAGGTCGCCGATGCTGCAACCGCCCTGTAACTTCTCAAAGACCTCTGGACTTTACGTAAAATTGGTCTATTCATTCGAATTTCAGAGAGCTGGTGTGATATAATGTCCAAAACATGGATGATAGGCGGTGCTGGCGTGTGAAGCTGAGGTGATCGGTGAGCGCAGGTTTTGGTCCATACCTGAATTGGCCCTCACCATTTCGAACAACTCAGTAAAAGAGTTAATTTCTATGTGCCTAACAAATATGCCTCGATTGATAGTGGCAGGCGTCCGGCATGGGGTTGAGTGGAGGGGCCGGTTTGGCCTTGGGAAACGTTGCGTTTTTGGCGGTGTATTAGCCACAGTCTTGTTGCTGGTGACAAGCGCTACGGCCGCCACCATGGTGCAGGAATTTTTTCTGCCCATGCCTGAACAACAGGTGCGGACCGCATTTACCACGATTCGTCCGGCGGCCAGCAATACCATGGTGGCGGTTTTCTCGATCGTGGTCACTGGCAATGGCACGCTGGTGGCCTATGACCAGTGGGAAGATGATTACGAAACGGACATCAACAATCCCATCCAATCCACTACGAAGATTTGGGGCGATGGCAACAACGCCAATGGCATTTGCCCCGGGTTTGTCAGCGATCCCACCAATGGTTTGCCTGCTGGTACGGTGATTGCGCTGCGTAACGACGTGCTCCTGCCGCGCAATCCCGCGACGATCCTTTACGATGCCCGTGACCGGATTGCTGCCAATAAGGCTGTGACTGTTTCCAGAGCCTGCTGGTCGAAGAATGTAGGGACAGTGCAGGCCAGCGCAGCGGAAGTACTCGCCACAATGGACCACGGCAGTAAATACATTGCCCCTGCAGGCGAAGATGTCCTTTTCAATAATATGTTCCAGTACGTTGGCTTATTGATTATGGCCGATCAGGACAATACTGCTGTGATAATTGACCAGGATGGCACGGGTACAGTGGCAGCTGTGAGCATCGTGCTGAATCGTGGAGAATCCTATCAGGTCAACGGCGGCATTAAGAAAGGAGCCACGGTAACGGGCTCCAAGCCGGTTCAGGTACACATGATGACGGGCAATAAGTCCGTGTCATACGAGTCGCGATCATTTGTGCTGCGCCCTACTTCAATCTGGGATGACAAATATATGACGGCGGTTGGTACGGCGCCAAATGGCAATCAAGCCTACGCCTTTCTGTATAGCACCAATGCGGCGGCCGTGAGCGTTAATTACACCACGCGCGCGGGCAGTGGCACGCTGACGATTCCTGGCGGCGGCAACGGACATTTACAGTGGCAGCTGCCGCAAAACTCCGGCACTTTCTTTCAGAGCGCCGGCGGGCAGAATTATTTCGTCATCTGTTCTGCGGGCGCCCAGCCCGGTAATAGCGCGGCGTTCGACTGGGGGTTTTCATTGATGCCGTTTGAGGGCCTCACCACTGAGGCGGTGGTCGGCTGGGGCCCCGGTAGCAACGATGGCACGCAGAATGGCAGCCCGGCATGGGTTACACCGATGGGGAATACGACGGTTTACGTAGATTTTCGTGGTGATCATGCCGGGGCCTTGACTGATCCGCAAGGTGGCAAATATGACGTGATGCTCACCAACGTCGTGACGCTTGAATCGCGGCGGG
>JBAXJV010000020.1:0-16291 GCA_037137675.1 bacterium
GCAGAGCAATATATCGGGCTGAATACCTATTTCGCGCAGTTTTTGAACGCTATGCTGGGTAGGCTTGGTCTTCAGCTCACCGGCAGCCGCAATATAAGGGATAAGCGTAAGGTGAATGTACAGGACGTTCTCTTTGCCCACATCGGCCTTGAACTGTCTGATAGATTCTAAGAAAGGCAGGCTTTCGATATCACCCACCGTACCGCCGATTTCGGTGATGGCAATGTCAACGTCGTCGCCATCAATGGCATGAATCGCATCCTTGATCGCATCGGTGATGTGGGGGATGACTTGCACGGTTTTCCCCAGATATCCTCCAGCACGTTCCTTTGCGATCACTGAACCGTAAATACGGCCCGAGGTGAAATTGCTCGCCCGTGTACAGGGAATCCCGGTGAATCGCTCGTAATGGCCCAGATCAAGGTCGGTTTCGGCGCCGTCAACAGTGACGTAAACTTCGCCGTGCTGATAGGGCGACATAGTGCCCGGATCCACGTTGAGGTAGGGATCAAATTTCTGCATGCGGATGCGGTAGCCGCGCCGCTTTAGTAACAGCGCCAGCGCGGCCGCAGTGAGGCCCTTGCCAAGCGAGGAAACCACTCCGCCGGTAACGAATATATGGCGTGTCACATGCTGAGCCTTGCTCATTTGCAAACTCCCTTTATGAAATTCCGCGCCGCGCCGTTACACTGCCGTCCAAATTGAGCAACAGCGCACCACTTTCCAGTGCCTGCTTCCCCTCCATACGGCTCACGTCGAGCGCATAATCACCGGAAAAACAGGCCTGACAGAAAGATTGGCCGGCATCGGCTCCGAAAGGCGCCAGCAATCCTTCAATGCTAAGGTATCCCAGGCTGTCCGCGCCGATGTAGGCGCGGATATCGTCCACCGTCCGGCGTGCCGCAATCAGCTCCTCCCGGGTCGCAAAATCAATACCGAAATAGCAGGGGTGCATAATGGGCGGACACGAAATGCGCATGTGCACCTCGCGCGCCCCGGCCTCGCGCAGCGCTGCAACACGCCGCCGCGCTGTTGTTCCGCGCACAATCGAATCATCCACCACCACCACCCGCTTGCCGCGCACCACATCGGCCACCACGGCCAGCTTCATGTCCACACTGCTGGCGCGCTGATTCTGGTCCGGCATGATGAAGGTACGCCCGACGTAATGGTTGCGGATGAACCCGTAATCGAGCGGAATGCCGCTGCGCCGCGAGAAGCCCATCGCCGCCGAATTGCCGCTGTCTGGAACCGACGTCACAAGATCAGCTTCGACGGGGTGCTCATCGGCCAGCCGTTCCCCGAATTGCAGACGCACGGAATGTACGTTCAGGCCGAAAACACGACTGTCGGGTCGCGCGAAATAGACCGATTCAAAGATGCATTGCCCGCCCCGTCCGGAAACGGGCGCGTCAGCAAAGACGCTGCTGTGGAGTCCGGTGGAGTCGGCTACAACCAGTCCCCCGGGAGCCACATCGCGCACGTACCCGGCCCCCACCTGATTCAAAGCGCAGGTCTCGCTTGCAAAAACAAACCCCTCGCCCAGCCGTCCAATGGAGAGTGGTTTGAAGCCGTATGGGTCGCGAGCCGCCATAACACAGTCCGGCGTCATAATCAGGAAAGCGAAGGCCCCGCGCAGCTCGTTCAGCGCACGCGCCACGCGGCGCGGGCGGGTTCGAAACATGGGGTCTGCCAGCAGATGCACCAGAACCTCGCTGTCGGTGCTGGTCTGGAAGATGGCCCCCGCCTCCTGGTAGGATTGCCGCAGGGCCTGAGCGTTCACCAGATTACCGTTGTGCGCAATAGCCCAGACGCCGTCCACGCACTCCACCACAATCGGCTGGACGTTTTGAATGCGCGACGAACCGGTGGTGGAGTAGCGCACATGCCCGATTCCAAGATTGCCGACAAGGCTATCCAGCGTGCCGGGTGCAAAAACCTGACTCACCAAACCCAGGCCCTTGAATTGACGCACCCGCTGGCCGTCGCTGACCACCATGCCCGCGCCTTCCTGACCGCGATGCTGCAGTGCGAACAGTCCGGCGTAAATGATCGGCGCTGGATCTGGAACGTTGTAAAGGCCGAACAAACCGCAGGCTTCACGGGGCTGGTCCACCTGGCATGTTGTCCGATCCATCGCCACCCCCTACGCACACGTTAGACTAGTCAAATTACATACGTTACAAAGCAAATCACTACGCACATCAGGGACACCGCCGAATCCGACGGATGACCGCCTGATTCACAGCCCTTCAAACCCCTTTTCAAGCAACAAAGGCCGCCGGACACGTCCGGGAAAGTCCGCGCATCGCATCACCGCACTTGGATTTGACTATATCGTTCACCCATGCCATTTGTCAATCACCTGCAACCGCCTGATTATGCCTGTTGACGAAAATTGAGCCGCCGGGGTATGATTCGTCGTGTGACGAAATATAGAAGCACAAACAAAGCAGAAAACCACATGAACAGTGATGCCGTTCGATCAACGTTGCGCGTTACCAAGGCGCTGGCCGACATCCAGCGGGTGCGCATTTTGATGATGCTGGGGGCGGGCGAGTTGTGCGTGTGTCAGATCGTGGAAGTGCTGGCTCTCGCGCCGTCCACGGTCTCGAAGCACCTGTCCATTCTAAGCGCCGCCAGGCTGGTGGATATGCGGAAAGAGGGCCGCTGGGCCTACTACCGCTTGCCGGAGGGAACCGCCGGGGCCTTTGCTCGACCCGTGCTGAAGTGGCTGGACAAAACGTTAAAAAACGACGGGACGATTGAACAGGACGCCAAGAACCTCAGGCGTGTTTTGGTCTGCGATCCGGGAAGTCTTTGTCGCCAGCAAAGGAAACGCGAATAGGAGAAGATGACGATGGACGAGAAAATGAAGGAACTGATCGCGGTGGGCGCTTCGATCGGCGCGCACTGTCAGCCGTGTCTGGCGTATCACGTCGCCAAGGCGAAGGAAATGGGCATCGAAGAAGACCAGATTCGCGACGCGATTGCCGTCGGGCAAATGGTCGAGAAGGGTTCCATGTCGGCCATGGGGCTGTTTGCGGCGGGAGTCTTCAATGCCCCAGTAGCGGCAACCCCGGCATGTTGTGCGGGCGGAAAATCAAAAGGTAAAGGTTGTTGCGCCAAATAGGCGGGAAAGGCAGATGAGACGATGAGCGAACAGAACGATACTCAGAAACAAGAGCCTGGAGCATGCGGACCCGGGTGCTGTTGCGGAACATCGGGATCGGGCAGCCGGACGCGGTGGATTGCAGGGATTGTGATTTTGCTGGTTGCGGGTGCGCTGGTGGCGCGGGCCATGGTGAAGGGCAGCGACACCCAGGCCAATGCGGCGACCGCGGGATTTGCGTCCCTGCCCGCTCCGGCGCAGACGCCCAAGTCCGATGCCGCAGCCAAACCGGCGGTCACGGGCGCCATCAAGGAAATCGCGGCGCTTTCCGAACTGAACACGGTGGCCGCAGATGCGCTCGGGGTCTTTGTGTTCCTTCCCGGCAAGGGCGAAACATCCGCCAAGGCGCCTACGGCGCAGATCGGGAGCGCTGCTCGAACAATGGAGCCACAACTGAACGGAGGAAAGATCGGCATTTTCGCGCTGAAGACGGGTTCGCGTGACTACGAACAGATGGCGTCACAAACGACCGTGCCGTGTGTGCTGGCATTGGTCAAGGGCAAAGGAATGAGCGCCACTTCCGGTGAGATTACAGAAACAAAACTCGTCCAGGCTTTTGTTGCCGCGTCGAGTACTGGCAGTTGCGGTCCGGTCGGCTGCGGTCCCTCGTCGGGCGGCTGCAAATAGGAGTCGGCATGACAGAGATGTTGAAATGGGCAACGGACACGCTCCAGTCCGCCAGCATGGGACCGGCGGCATTGCCGCTGGCGTTCCTGCTCGGCCTGGTCAGCGCCGTGGCCAGCGCCTGTTGCACCTTGCCGGCGATGGGAATGCTGGTGGCCTATTCGGGCACGCGACAGGACATCAACCGGCGCGGCGCATTTGTTTCAGCAGCCTGGTTCCTGATCGGGACCACGCTGGCGCTGATGATCCTCGGGTTTGTGGCGGGGCTGGTCGGCCAGACAGCACAGGCGTTCCTTGGACGGTACTGGAAGTTGTTCGCGGGTGTCGTGGCGGTCCTCTTTGGGCTGGCGGCGTTGAAAATGCTGCCGTTTAAGCTGCCTGGTCGCGCTCCGGAGGAGTGTGCGTCTTCGGCTTCCGGCGTAAAGATGGGGGCGGCGTTGGGCGGGCTGTTTCTGGGCGGCGGGGTGGCGGCTTGCTCGTTGCCGTGCAATCCTGGCATTTTCATTGTCATCGGCGCCAGCATACTGATGGGCAAAATCATCTGGGGCATGGTCCTGATGGCCGCGTTTGCAATCGGATTCAGCCTGCCGCTGGCCGCCATTCTGTTCGGCATCTCGTTTGGGAAGGCGTCGCTGAAAGTGCTGAAGGCCGATGCCGCGATCAGGGGCGTCGCCGGCGTGCTGTTGATCGGGGCGGGTTTGTATTTGTTGGCTACATTCTAAAATAGGAGATGGCTATGAACGAGACAGTGAAAGACAGTGGAAAGAAAAAGGGGTTCTTTGCGTTTTTGAAGGAGTCGATCGCCAGAAGCAATGACGGTTGCGGTCCTGGTTGCGGATGCAACGCGTCAGCCGAAAAGAAGGCGAAGGACGGCAAGGGTGCGGGAGTCGCAAAGAAGAAGTAGGCTTGCCGCTTATTGTCGCGAAGCGGTGCGGTCCGTTGGGACGTCGTCCCTCCGGACGGTTTGGAATGGAGGATGCTGATGTCAGATTCTGACAGTGTTCGTTCCGGGAGGCGCAGGGAGATGCTGGTGCTTGCCTTTGCCCCTGCGTTGATCCTGGCCTTGATCCTGATGAGTTGGGGGCTAAGCCCACTGGCATATCGGCCCCGTCTACCTGAACGCATCACTGGCGTTGGCGGCCGTCATGCTGGGCGGAACTCCGCGGTTTATTACGGGCTTCAAGGATGCCTTTCGCGGCCGGATCACGGTCAACGTCTTCGTGACTGTGGCGCTCGCCGCGACAATTGCCGTAGGGGAGTTCCGGCCGGCGGCCATAATCATTCTTATCATGTCGGTGGTCGGGGCGTTGGAGAGTTACACGCTGGATAAGACGCGCAGCAGCATTCGAGACCTGCTGAGCCTGGCGCCGCAGACTGCGACGGTGCGGAGCAATGGCGGGGAAGTCACCGTGCCGGTTGCGGAACTTCAGATTGGCGACCGGGTCGTGGTCCGGCCGGGCGAGAGGATTCCGGTGGACGGCACGGTGGTTGCCGGCGCGAGCAGCGTCAACCAGGCGCCCATCACCGGCGAATCCATGCCGGTGGAGAAGCTGGCAGGAAACACTGTGTTCAGCGGGACGCTCAACGAGTCGGGCCGGCTGGAGATCAGGACGGACAAGGCAGGAGAAAGCACCACGCTGGCGCGGATTGTCCATTTGGTGCAGGAAGCCCAGGGAACACGCGCGCCGATCCAGAACCTGGCCGACCGCTTCACGACGTGGTTTCTGCCCTCGGTTGTTGTGCTGGCCGCGGTGGCCTTCTTCGTTACCGGCGACGTCAAGGCGGCAGTCGCGGTTCTGCTGGTGGCATGCCCCTGCGCCTTTGCCATTGCCACCCCGACCGCAGTGACGGCAGGCATCTCAAACATGGCGCGGCGGGCAATCCTGATCAAGGGCGGCGTATTTCTGGAACTTGGCCACAAGCTTGATCATCTGCTGGTGGACAAGACGGGAACCTTCACCTTTGGCAGGCCGAAGGTGATGGATATCGTCAGCTTCACCGACCGAACGCCGGATGACGTCCTGCATCTGGCCTGCATTGCGGAGAAGTACTCCGAACACCCCCTGGGCCGCGCGATTCTGGCGGGCGGGAAGGAAAAGGGTCTGGCGATCCCCGACCCGGAGCATTTCACCAGCGCCGCCGGCATGGGCGTGGTGGCCACATGGGGCGGCGCCAGCATCCGCGTGGGCAAGCCATCGTTTCTCCGAGACGCCGGACTAAGCCTCACGCCTCGAATCGAACAGGCCATCGCGCAACAATCGGACCAGGGCCGGACCGCAGTGTTGGTCGCGCAAAATAACGAGCCGCTGGGCCTGCTGGCGATTGCCGACGAAATTCGTCCGGAAATACCCGCCGCCATCCGCGCCCTCAAGGGAATGGGCGTCAAAAGGATCACGATGTTGACCGGCGATAATCCGAAAGTCGCCGCTGCCGTCGCCCTCGCGATCGGGGTTGACGACTTTCAGGCCGAGCTGCTGCCCGAACAGAAGCAGTCCTTTGTCAAAAAGTGTCAGGCGGCAGGCCAGATAGTCGGCATGATCGGCGACGGCGTCAATGATGCGCCCGCCCTGGCCCAGGCAGATGTGGGCATCGCCATGGGCGCCGCCGGCACGGACGTGGCCATCGAGACGTCCGACGTCACGCTGATGAACGACGATATTTCGGGCGTCGCGGACTTTATGTGGATGTCAGCGAAGGTGCTTCGTCGCATCAAACTGAACATCTTCTTTTCGATGATCTACAACGTCATAGGCCTCACCCTGAGCATTGCCGGCTTAATGACACCGATTATCGCTGTAATCTTCCAGGAAGCGGGCTGTGTGACGGTTGTGATCAGTTCGACGCTGCTGCTCTGGTCAAAGGGAAGACCCGCAGCGGTTTGAAACAAACTATTACGGAATGGCAGGAGGTGGCAGGATGCGTGAAGGGATTACTAAACGTTTGTCGTTCTTAGATCGTTTTTTGACGCTTTGGATTTTTATAGCGATGGGCGCCGGAGTCTTACTGGGATATCTTGCGCCTGCCTTCGGCAGCTGGATCGGCTCGCTGCGTCCGCAAGGCACCCAAACCAGCATTCCAATTGCCGCCGGCCTGATCTTGATGATGTATCCGCCGCTGGCGAAGGTGAAATACGAGGAGCTGGGCGACGTATTCAGGGACTGGAAAGTACTGGGATTGAGTCTTGTGCAGAACTGGGTAGTTGGTCCAATTCTGATGGCTGCGCTGGCCATCATCTTTCTGCGCGGACAGCCGGAGTTCATGATCGGGCTGATTATGATCGGGCTGGCCCGCTGCATCGCCATGGTGATTGTGTGGAACGACCTGGCAAAGGGCGATACGGAATACTGCGCCGGGCTGGTGGCGTTCAACTCCATCTTTCAGGTCTTTTTCTACAGCGTCTACGCCTGGCTGTTCGTGACGGAGCTGCTCCCGCTGCTTGGAATCGCCGGTGTCGTGGTGAACGTCACGATCAAACAGATTGCGGAAAGCGTCTTCATCTACCTGGGAATTCCCTTCATCGCCGGGATGCTTACCCGGCTCATTCTGGTAAAGGCGCGAGGCAGGCAGTGGTACCATGAAAAATTCATCCCGAGAATCTCACCGGTTACGCTGGTGGCGCTGCTGTTCACCATCGTGGTCATGTTCTCCATGCAGGGCCAGAAAATCATCGCCAAACCCGGCGACGTAGTTTTGATTGCCGTGCCGCTGTTGATCTACTTTGTGGTGATGTTCCTGATGAGCTTCTGGATGAGCGCCAAGGCTGGCGCCAACTACGCGAAATCGGCTACGCTCTCCTTCACAGCGGCCAGCAACAACTTCGAGCTGGCAATTGCCGTCGCCGTAGGGGTCTTCGGGATCAACCACGGCGCGGCCTTCGCGGCAGTAATCGGACCGTTGGTGGAAGTGCCGGCGCTGATCGGACTGGTAAACGTGTCGCTCTATTTCCGGAAAAAATTCCACTAGCGTCCCATAGGACGCAGGCTGTTAGACTGTTAGGAAATTCACGTATTTCTGTCTGTATTTACTCTCTGGCATTTACGAAATTAAATAAGCGGCTTTCCGCCGTTTTACCTGACAGTCTGCAGCCTAATCCGCTACAGCCTTGGCGTCCCTGTGGGATGCTACTGATTACGATTAAGGTTTGGTTACGGGCTTTCTTGGGTTGGCTTGACGTGTGCCATCCATTTGGCATATATAAAGGTGGACCAATACAGGCTTTGTGGTTTTCGTTGAACACTAGCTGTTTTGAATGAATTCCGTGATGTGGTGTATGAAAACCAATGCATAGGGGATGATTTCGTGGAAACAATCAAACAGTTCATAGATTATTTTCTGCATCTTGACCGCTATCTAGGCCAGGTTATCGGCGCGTACGGAATCTGGACCTATGGATTGCTCTTTGCGATTGTGTTTTGCGAAACCGGGCTGGTGATCTTGCCGTTCCTGCCGGGTGATTCGCTGCTCTTCGCGGCAGGTGCGCTTACGGCCACCACTCCGTTGCAAATAGGCTGGCTGCTTGTGCTGCTCGTAATCGCCGCAGTGCTTGGCGATGCAGTTAATTATATGGTTGGATATTTTGCCGGCAACAAGCTTGCTCAAAGCAGGCTGATCAAGCAGGAGCACCTTGCCAGAACGCACGAATTTTTTGAAAAGCACGGCAAGATGACCATTGTGTTGGCAAGATTTGTTCCGATTATACGGACCTTTGCGCCTTTTGTGGCGGGCATGGGGAAGATGAAATACACGGAGTTCGCCGCCTATAATGTTGCTGGCGGGATTTTGTGGGTTTGCCTGTTTGTTGGGGCGGGACGCCTGTTCGGCAATCTTCCATTCGTGAAGCAATATTTTTCAATGGTGATTCTGGCAATCATTGTGCTGTCCGTGATTCCTATCTGCTATGAAGTGTGGCGGCAGTGGCGCGACGGGAAAAAGGCTGACGCGCGTTAAAATGATCGGGAGAGCACGCCGGATTAGATGGAGAAGCGCAGTTCTGACAGGAATAAATCTAAGCCATGGCTACATCCAAATCCAAACGGACAAATCGTCGCAATGCCAGAGAGCAAGCCCCGGCTACCGTCGCGCCTCCGGCTGTTGCCAATGCCGCGATCGAGCTTGAAGAAGTCCGCGGCCTGAAACATTTCTTCAAGCCTGAGGACTGGTGGGCGGCGGCGGCGACGTTTCTTTTCTCCGCGCTGCTGTTTTTCCGTCATATGGCCCCAGAGGTGACGCTGCAGGACTCGGGCGAACTGGTGACCGGGGCCTTCAATTTTGGTGTGCCGCACCCGCCCGGATATCCGCTCTGGGCTCTTCTGGGATTTATCTGGAGCCACTTCATCGTCCCTTTCGGCAACCCGGCCTGGCGGATCGGCACCATGTCCGTGGTTACCGGCGGACTGGTAGTTGGCGTCATGACGCTTGTGATGACCCGCAGCACGCGCGTCATGCTGCATGCCCTGCCGTGGTCAGATGGCATTGATGAGCGTCTGCAGCACTGGATCGCGCTGATGGTTGGCATCAGTACGGCGCTGCTCTTCGGCTTTAATCGCGGCGTCTGGCTGTGGGCCTGCGTTTCTGAAATGCGCGTACTTAACGTGTTTTCTTTTGTGCTGATGGGGTGCACGTTTTTTGGATGGATGATCGAGCCCCGGCGCAAGGGCTTTCTCTATGCCACGCTGCTGATTTTCGGCTTGAGCATGACCAACCACCAGACCGTTTCCGTGATGGCCGGAGCTTTGGTGGTCGGCACGCTGGCGGAGGGGCTGGATCAGTTTTTTTACGCGCGCCGGCGGCGTGCTCCGGGCGGGCTGGCCGCAAATGCCGGACTGCTGATGCTCTCGCTTAAGACCTTCTGGGAGCTGACCATTGCCGTGCTGTTCAGCGCGGCTGCGGGTTTTCTGCTCTTCGCATGGCTGCGTATGCCGTCCAACGGCGCCTCTATCACTCTGCAGCCGGACTTCGACAAGACCATCGTCCTCTGCCTGGCCGGCGTTGTGTTACTCATCGCTGGCCGGCTGTGCGGCTGGGTCAAGCTGCGGCAGGCGCTCAAGTACACGGGTTTTTTCCTGGCCGGATGCGCCTTCTACCTTTACATGCCGATTGCATCGCAAACCAATCCGCCAATGAATTGGGGATACGCGGGAACCAAGGAAGGGTTCCTGCATGCCGTTACGCGCGGGCAGTATGAGAAACTGCAGATGGCGGACCTTTTCAACCCGGAGTTCCTGACTAAGATCAAGGTCTTCGTTCTCGGGTTGTGCCACCAATACAGCTGGCCGCTGTGCGCGTTCGGTCTGCTGACCATCATCGTGGCGGCTGTCTGGATGGCGCGGGAATTGCGTAAGCGCCGGTGGATCCTGCTGGTGTGGGCAGTTTCTTTCGTGGCCATGCTGGTAGGGCTCACGATTTTGCGGGTGCTGGCGAAACAGCCGGTTGCATCGGCCTGGCCGGCACTGTACTGGGCCGCCGCATTGTCCACGATTCTTTGCGGGCTGATCGCGCTGTGGCTCTACCTGCGCTGGCCGGGCGGCTCATGGATGATCTTCGTCTGGACGGCGTTTTTCGTAACCAGCTTGGGCCTGCTGACAATCATCAACCCTAAACTGGACCGTCAGGAGCAGGAGATCACGATCAAGTTCTTTGCGCCGGCGCACGGTTTCTACGCTATGTTGATCGGCTACGGCATTGCCATGACCATTGGCTACGGTCTGCGGCTGTGGAAGACTGTGCCGCACCTGCTGGTGCGGTGCTGCTGCGTCGGGCTGCTGGCCTTACCGGTTATTACCTACAGAACCAACTGGAGCTTGTGCGCTCTGGAGACGCACGATTTCGGATACCAGTTTGGATACCGCATGTTCTGCCCCGGCGGCGGCTACCCGGATATGGAGCGGAACGCCGTGCTGTATGGTGGCACAGATCCCGGACGCTTTGTTCCCACCTACATGATTTTCTGCGAAAGCCGCGTTCTGCCAAAGCATCGTTACCGTGACCCGGCGCTTGGCAACGATAATAGTTTTGACCGCTCAGACGTGTATATCATCACCCAGAACGCGCTGGCCGATAACACCTATATGAGCTATATCCGCGATCACTACGACATTTCGCGGCCCACCAACAACGCCACCATGCTGCAACGCTGGCTGGGACGCGACCACACCTATCCAGTCCAGCCCATTATTATCCCGAACGCCGACGACAGCGCACGCGCTTTTCAACAGTTCGTGGATGGCGTGCAGTCAGGACGCATTCCGGCAGGTGCGGATCTGAAGGTGGAAAATGGCCGTGTCAGCGTAACCGGCGTTCAGGGGGTTATGGCCATCAATGGTATTCTGGCCAAATGGATCTTCGAAAAAAACAAGGACAAGCACGCATTTTACGTGGAGGAGAGCTACGTCATTCCCTGGATGTACCCGTACCTGCGCCCTGCCGGCGTGATCATGAAAATCGAGAAAGAGCCCATCCCTTCGCCGCAGGAGAATCCGGCGTTGTGGAAGGACCTCGTTGCCAGAGACAAGGCCTACTGGGATGCGCTGACCACCGAGTTCAACAACCGTGAAGAGTTTTGCCGCAACAACGACGCCAAGAAGTCCTTTTCGAAAATGCGCTCGGCCATTGCCGGACTGTACATCTCCCGCGGCATGATACCCGAGGCCGAGTATGCCTTGCGCCAGTCTTTGAGCCTCTGCCCGGAGAGCCCGGAAGGCTGCTTCCGTCTGGCCGAACTCTACATGCAGGGGCGCCGCTTCGAAGATGCCCGCCAGTTGATTGAGGAATATCAAAGAATAGACCCCTACAACGGTAACGTGGCCAGCTTTTTGAATCAGATCAAAGAAACGGGTAAGAATGAAAGCCGCCGCGTCGAGCTTGAAAAAGTCATGGAAAAAGGCGCCGATCTGAACACTGTGATGGAGTTGATCGCGGTTTACGGGCGAATGAACATGCAAGGACCGTTCGCGGCGCTGGCCATGCGGTTGCTGGACACCACCAACATGCCGCCTCAGGCCTACCTGCAAGCGGCCCAGATCTGCAGCGATGCCCGGCGGCCCGACTTGACTGTAGAAGCATTGAAACGCTACCTGCGGTTAGATCCGCTGAATCCGCGTGTCTGGATCGAGCTCGGGCTCACGCAAATGGCTGGCAATCAGGCCGGCGATGCCATCGCATCGCTGAAGAAGGCCGTTGAAGTGGGCGGTGAACCCGCGCGTGACTTGCTGCGCAACGATGTCCGCTTCGACCGTATCCGGCCGTCCCCCCAGTTTCAAGCGCTGATTCAGCAGGCTGCGTTTATGCCGTCTGGTGACCCATGGTCGAAAGGTAGTCGCCGCGGGCCTTAACCTGGCGAGAGAGCCAGACAAAGCGGAGCATTTGCCCGCCGTTTGCCCGCCGCTGGGTGTTCAGACGGCTGGTGGAACTACAGGGCTGGCTTTCACGCGCAGTGTGGTGGCAACTGCGCCAGCGGCAGGATCGTCAGGTTGTCCGCCGCCGATGGTGATCACAAAATCGCCTGGTTCGACGACCGGTCGCCCGGCATCATCGTACGACGCCAGGGCCTCTGGCGTGATAGGGAAAGAGAGCAGGCGCGTTTGGCCGGCCTTGAGGTTGAAGCGCAACATGCCTTCCAGATGATGGCGCGGAACCGGTACTGAGGCCTGAGCATCGCGGATGTAGAGCTGCGCTACTTCGTCGCCGGAGCAGTTCCCGGTGTTCGTGACCTCCACCTTGACCGTCACCGGCGTCTCAGGCGTAATATAGGTTTGTCCCAGGGCGATTTTACGGTAGCGGAAGCTCGTATAGCTCAGGCCGTAGCCAAAGCGGTAGAGTGGCTCGGCTTCCATAAAGCGGTAGGTCCGGCCGCGCATCGCGTAGTTTTCGAAGGGCGGTAGCTGGCTGTATGATTTCGGAAATGTGACCGGCAGCCGCCCGGCGGGATTGTAGTCGCCGAAGAGCACGTCCGCCACGGCGTTGCCGCCTTCCTGGCCGGGGTACCAGGCGAACAGAATTGCATCAGCATGTTCCTGCGCCCAGCTCAAGTCCACCGGGCTGCCGCCGGTGACTACGACAATCAGCGGGCGTCCGAGTTTTTTCAGCTCCTTGAGCAGCGCCAGCTGCTGGCCGGGGAGCCCGTAATGGTGGCGATCGCCGTCGCCGGCGCCGCTGCCCTCTTCACCCTCCAGGTCGGCGGTATAACCCACGCAGGCAATGATTGCCCCGACTTCCGGAACCCCGCCCTGACTCTGCAATAAGCCTGCATCGGGGGCTCGCTCGCCGGTCAAATCCACTCCTGCGCTCCAGTTTACCTGCGTGCCGATGGAAACGTGGCCGACGATTCCTTCCAGAATCGTGGTCATTTGCGTTGCTAAGCCGTTGTAATTGCCAAGCAGCGCCATTTGATTCATGGCGGTCGGGCCGGTCACGAAAAGCCCGTGAAGATCTTTGCGCAGCGGCAGAACGCCGTTGTTCTTAAGCAGCACCAGCGACTCCTGGGCGGTGCGCAAAGCGATTGCGCGGTGGGCGGCGCAGTCAACAATCGCGGGCTTCAGATGCGCCCACGGACCCTTTGCGGGCGGATCAAACATGCCCAGCTTAAAGCGTATGGTGAAGAGCCTCACCAGCGCCTGATCAAGATCGGCTTCAGTTAGCGCGCCTTCGTTGACAGCCTTAACCAGTTCCTTAAACAGCTCGCCACAATTGAGGTCGCAGCCGCTTTTCACGGCCAGCGCCACCGATTCCAGGGGGCCGCCGGTGACTTTGTGCCCGGCGTGGAAATCCTGAATTGCCAGGCAGTCGGAAACAACGTACCCCTTGAAGCCCCACTCTTCGCGCAGAATTTTCTGCAATAGCGCCGGGCTGCCATTGCACGGCTCGCCGTTGGTGCGGTTGTAGGCGCCCATGACCGACTCGACGCCGGCTTCCTGCACCAGCGCCCGGAAGGCGCGCAAGTAGGTCTCGCGCAAGTCGCGCGGACTGACCACGGCGTTGAAACTATGGCGCGATGATTCGGGACCGCTGTGAACGGCGTAGTGTTTGGCCGTGGCCGCAACTTTCAGAAAGTTCGGGTTTTCGCCCTGCAAGCCATGCACAAAGGCCTTGCCGAGCTGCGCCGTGAGATAGGGGTCCTCTCCATAGGTTTCCTGCCCGCGCCCCCATCGTGGATCGCGGAAAATATTGATGTTGGGTGACCAGTAAGTCAGGCCAAAGTACTGGCTCCGGTTGTTGATCCGGATGGCGGCGTTGTACTTGGCGCGTGCCTCGTCGGAAATAATTTCGGCCACCCTTTGCATCAGGCGGGGATTGAAAGCGGCAGCCATGCCGATGGCTTGCGGGAAGACGGTGGCGCGTCCGGCGCGCGCAACACCGTGCAGCCCTTCATTCCACCAGTTGTAGGCCGTAATTCCCAGGCGCGGCACCGCCGGCGCATTGTGGACCATCTGGAGAGCTTTCTCCGCGAGGGTCATTTTGGAGACTATGCGACGCGCGCGCTCATCGAACGAGAGCTTTGAATTGTTCCACGTCGTCGTCGCCTTAATCTGCAATGCCATGAAAAATCCTTTTAGTTCAACCGCAAATTACAAATCTACTGGAATTATCAACATACAGAATGAGCTGTACGGTGTCAACTGTTGCACTCAGGTTTCAAAGAGGCGCAACGCTATTGCGCTTCGGTGGCCGGGGGTATCGCGTTGATTACGTCCAGCGGTGTATCTGTTTCAACGATTTTGCTCAGGCGTTGAACATCCCAGTTGGTCATGCGGAAGCAGCCGTGCGATTCCGGGCGGCCAATCGTTTCGGGGTGGGGCGTGCCGTGCAACCCGAATCCCGGCCGGCTGAGGCTCATCCAGAATACACCCACAGGATTATTGGGGCCGGGCGGCAAAATCAATTTGCGCCCGATGGCCTGGGCGCGGGGTGATTCAGGAAAGTTGGCGGGGTCGAAAAGGTAGGTTGGATCCGGGGCAAAGGCCGTGATTTTGAGCGCGCCCGCTGGCACCCGCGAGCGATCGGCGGCAATTGACACCGGAAACGAGGCAACCAGCGCGCCGTCGCTGTCGTAGGCGCGGATGCGAAAGCTCTGACAATCTATCTCCAGTCGCGCGGCATGCGGCAGCGGCTGTGTAGGCATGACATTCGGCACACATAAGGTATGCCCGTGCGTCGCCGTATCCCAGGCGCTTTCCTCCGGGTTGAGCCATTGCAGCAAGCGCGGCGAACAGTGAAAGGTTTCGCTGAGCACTTCGACCAGCGAAGTGCAGGCCATGTTGGAAATGAGCGACGCGGCCTGCCAGTCCGGCGGGGCGCTGCCTACGCGCGCCAGGTCGCCGGTTGTCACGGTATAGACCGTCCAGGGCGGCGCATCAATCTCGGCGGCGAGAGTTTTTTCGACGGCGCCGGACCGGATGCCACGGGCTTTGCGGTAATCGGCCAGCGCATGATCGCTGCGCGGTCCGCGGCGACCGTCAATAAAGCCGACTGTGAACCCGGCGCGGTCCAGGCGGACCTGGAGCTGCGCCATGGCGCGCTGCGTAGCGGGCGTTGGCGTGACAGCAGGGAGGGAAGGGGAGGTGTCCTGCGCGGCGGCGCGAACCAGCGTCAGAAGCAGCGCGGCGAGCGCCAGCAGGCGCAATCTGGCTGCCCGATCAGGTTCCGGATGCATGAGTTTGTGCTGCGGATTTTGCTGACGGAACGCAGGCGATGGCGTCTATTCCAACTCGCGCTCCTTTGGGGAGCACGGCCTGAATCGTCGTGCGTGCCGGAGGGGCGATTTTGAAAAATGTGGCATAGACCTGGTTGACGGCGGGAAAGTCGGCCATCTCCGCCAGGTAGAGCGTCGTGCGTGAAACATCAGCAAGGGATGCTCCGGACGCCTCAATCACGGCGCGCAGGTTGGCCAGCATGCGTCCTGTTTCCGCCACGACGCCGCCTGAAACCAGCGCCCCGCTGACGGGGTCTAATCCAAACAAGCACGAGCAGAAGATCAAGTCGCCCGCCCGCACCGCCTGAGAGTATGGCCCGAGGGCTGCGGGGGCCTGATCGGTTGTGAATACGATATTTGGCATGCGTTATATCTCCAGCAAAACGAAGGTTCGAGAGTGCAAGCCCGGCAGCTTATGTGTCCGCTGGCTTTCTTGCTGGCGATAATATCGCACAGATTGGCCACCGTAAAGATGTCTCTTGCCGCCCTGATGTGCGGCTAAGCAGCGCTGGCTCCTGCCGGCCAGTCACTTTTCAGCCTCAAGGACGGCCCGGCGAGACGCCTCGCCCTACCTTGCGTACGATCAAGCGGTTTTTGAGAACCAGACATGGGTAGGGCGAACCGTCACGGTGAGCCGCTGAGACTGATAAGGTGGCTATCTCGTGCCGGGAAACAGAACCTTAGCCGTACATTGGGGCTACTTTATCACCGGCAGAGAAGACCGCGAGCGATTCATGATCAGCTTTTCCGCTGGCGCAAAAGCCGCCAGATGGATCGGGAGATGAGAAAGGGTTCAGGGTTCGGGGTTC
>JBAXJV010000021.1:0-16062 GCA_037137675.1 bacterium
CATGATGAGTGCGATCGTCGCGCGGTCCCACAGCTGGCCGCGTCGCACCAGACGCGCCAATCCCCAGATGCCGATCGTCAGGCCGCCCACGCCTGCAATCCACCGCCAGCCCATATCCGCCAGCCATGCGTTCATAATCGCCTCCCGGTATGCTCGCGCGTCAGGTGCTGATCCACAGGGCGTATCCGGTCCACCAGCAGAGCCAGGCCGACTTTTAGCGCGAAGTAAACCGTGTCCCAGCCCTGGATTGTCGAACGCCCGGCCTGACGTGGACGGAAGGCCACCGGCACTTCCCGGAAAGTGTAACCTTGCCGCCGCAGCATCGCCAGCGCTTCGGGTTCCGGATAGTCCACGGGATAGCTGCTCGCAAAGCAGTGCAGCAAGGGACGGTTAAGCATCCAGAAGCCAGAGGTTGGATCGGTTATCCGCTGCCGGCAAATCATGGATAGAAATCGCGCAAGCAGCTCGATCCCGGCCGAACGATACCAGCGCGGCACATAAGTGCCACCGCCGCCGAAGCGCGAGCCAACAACCAGATCCACACCGCCATCAGCCATACTCGCCGCCAGATCGGCGATCGCCGCAGGCGGGTGCTGTCCGTCACCATCCAGACGGACGACATAGCTGAAGCCGCGCTGCAAGGCGTCGCGAAAGCCTGTCTGCACGGCACCGCCGACGCCTAGATTGCAAGGCAGCGACAGGACGCGCGCCCCTGCAGCCTGAGCCACAGCCGCCGTTCCGTCTCCGGATCCGTCATCAACTACCGTAACCGGCAGACCGGGAAACTGTTCGCGCAGCTCAGCCAGCAAAACGATTAACGCGCGCTCTTCATTGAATGCAGGAATGACCACCGTCGTAGATCGCAGAATTTCTTCAAAAGTCATGGCTAGACAATGCGCTTTTTTGTCAACTTGAGCAAAACTTTCCAGACTTTATCCTGCGACTCATCCGCCATCAGCAAATTGCGTGCCTCGACGTCATGGAAAGTCTCCGCCAACCCGGCTAGCAGCTTCAGATAAAAGGCGCTGGCCGCAGTCGGAATGGCTGCGAAAAAAATGATTTTTGTAGGGTTATTGCCGGTTTGATCGAAACGCACGCCCTTGGGCGTGATTCCCAGCGCGAGCACCAATCCGCCGCCTTCGACGCCCCGCACGTGTGGAAAGGCTATTCCGTGATCTACAGCCGTACCAACAATCGCCTCACGCTTGAGCGCCGATTCGATCAGCTTGTCAGCATCGTCCACAAATCCCTCGGACTGCATTTGCCGGGCCAGTTCAGCAATTGCGCCGTCGCGGTCCAGCGCTTTAAGCCTCGGAATCACCAGCTTCGGGTTAGAAAACCGCGCAATACCGAATTTCGGCATTTCGCCTGGCTTCATCGGTTTTATAATGCGCTTCGGCGCGCCTTCGGCAATGTACAAAATGCGGCTGCACACAGGACACGACTGGAGCTGCTTGGCCTGGCGGACAGTTTGCACAACACTCGTCGGGAGTTTCATTCCGCAGCCCACACAGATATTATTCGAAACGGGGACGATCAGCAGCGGATCCCGCGCTTGCATACGCGCGATGAGAAGCTGCACCTCCGGCGGCAACATGCGCGTCAGCTCCTGCACTGCCGCATTAAGTTCCTCTGTCCGTTCGCCCTTGCGGTGCGTTTTCTGTTCCGTGCGTATGAGCAAGAGCTCTTGAAGCTGAATTAAATGATTAAACACCGGCAACATCGAAATTACCTCCACGCCATATATAAGATAGTACCTAGGAGTTATTATAACCTCCCTGACAGGCCTCTGTCAAGAATACTCTGGTGTTACGCTCCGTGATCTGGTATGCAAGACAGCGCCGTGAATATGGAGAGGTGACCGAGTGGCCGATGGTGCAGCACTGGAAATGCTGTGTACTCCAAAAGGGTACCGGGGGTTCAAATCCCTCCCTCTCCGCCAACCTGCGCTCTGCGCCCGGAATTGCGCTTGAGTCAGTGATAGTTTGCGGGCATTTCTGCGATCAAGTCCGGGAAGCGCGGCAATTCTTCGTGGTTGTCGCGTCCTGCGGGAAGCATCATTCCGGGGATTCTCTTCCGCACTTCTCAGAAAAAACATGCCTCAGACATGCCGCTTGCGCTAAAGCCGCCCGCGTCACTACTGAAGCCGGCCTCACTTTTTCGGGACTTTGTCCGAGACCTCTTGCGTGTGCCGCACAATCCGTCCTTCAATCAGGAAGATCAAGTCCTCGGCAATATTGGTCGCGTGGTCCGCAATCCGCTCAAGATGCCGGGCAATATGCATGATCTGCAAGAGCGGCTCCAGCAAGGCGGGATTTTGCATCACCGCCACTTTCACCTGTTTAAGAATGTCGTGATTGATAGCATCTACCTCATTGTCAGCGGAGCAGACCTCGCGTGCGGCCGCAGCGTTCAGGTTCACAAACGCGTCCAGCACCTTCTTTAACATGCCTTGTGATTTGTCCGCCATTTCGCCAAGCCGGAAGGGCATGTTGAGCGGAGGTTGTCCACAGAGGAACAGCCCGCGCTTGGCAACGTGCACGGACAGGTCGCCGATTCGCTCCAGCGTCTGATTGATCTTCAGCACGGCAATGATGTAACGCAGGTCCGCAGCCACGGGTTGATGCAGCGCCAGAATTTTCAGGCAGTTATCTTCCACGTCCACTTCCGTAATATTGGTCTGTTCCTCGCGCTCAATGACCTGGCGGGCCAGATCCGCGTCCCGCTGTTCGATGGCACGGACAGCCATCCGGACTTCGCTCTCAACTTCGGCGCTCATCGTCAGAATTTGCTGCTTTAGTTTTTCAACGTCTCTTTGCAAATGCACACTCATGCGCTGATTCTCCTTCGTGTTCCGGACAATTATATTGACACTGAGATTAACCAAACCGGCCGGTGATGTAGTCCTCAGTTTGTTTTTCCTTCGGCTTCGTGAACAGCTCCTTGGTCATCCCGAATTCTATCAGGACCCCCTCATACATAAACGCCGTAAAGTCAGAAACGCGGGCCGCTTGCTGCATGTTGTGGGTCACAATAATGATGGTGTACTTGCCACGTAATGCGTCAATCAGATCTTCGATGCGCAGGGTGGCCTTGGGATCCAGCGCCGACGTCGGTTCATCCATCAGAAGAATCTCCGGATTGACAGCCAGCGCCCGCGCGATGCACAGCCGCTGCTGTTGCCCGCCGGAAAGCCCCAGCGCATTTTCATCCAGGCGATCTTTGACTTCACTCCACAGCGCCGCATCCACCAGACTGCGTTCAACGGTTTGCTCAAGCTTGCCATGGCCCGGTCCGCCATGCAAACGCGGTCCATAGGCGACATTGTCAAAAACGGACTTGGGGAAGGGGTTCGGTTTCTGAAACACCATTCCTATGCGACGGCGGAGCGAGACCACATCCACATCCGGACTGTACAGGTTTTGCCCCGCGAAAAGCAGCTCACCTCCGGCGCGACAGCCGGGGACGAGATCGTTCATGCGGTTGATGGCGCGTAAAAACGTGCTCTTCCCGCACCCGCTGGGCCCTATGATGGCGGTCACACGCCCGGCCGGCAGCTTGAGCGTAACGTTTTTGACTGCCTGATTGCTACGGTAGAACACCGAAAAATCACGGGCCTCGAGATTACTTGTCGTCGGATCTGATTCTTGAATGATTCCCGGAGTTTGCATGTCTTGTTCCTCGCTTACACGCGCAGTCGTTTGGAAATTCGCGCTCTCGCGATAATCGCCACTAGATTCAGCAACAAAACCATACTCACCAGAACGAGCACCAGCCCATACTGCACATGGCGCACTTCATCCACGGCCTCGTGCTCGGTCGCTAAGTTATAAATGTTCCAGGAAAGCGCGGGCGTCGGCTGCGTCAGCGTTTGCCAGATCGCCAGCGGTTTTCCCACACTGACTGCAGCCGTAAATATAATGGGCGCGGTCTCGCCAGCCGCCCGGCCCATGCTGATCACGATCCCGGTCAGAATGCCCGGCAAGGCCGCCGGCAGAATGATACTCCGGACCGCGTGCCAGCGTCCGGCGCCAAGACTCAGCGCCGCCTCCTTGTAAGTTTTAGGCACAGAACGGATCGCCTCTTCCGAAGCGCGAATCACGGTCGGCAGAATCATCAACGCCAGCGTCATGGATCCTGCCAGAACACTTTTTGAATCGGAAATTTTCAATGTGTTGATGAAAAAGGCTAACCCGAACATTCCAAAGACAATGCTGGGAACTCCCGCCAGCGTACTAATGCAAGTCTGCAAAAAAGTGACGAACGGAGTTTCACGGGCATACTCGGTTAAATATATGGCAGCGATCACGCCCATCGGGATGGCCAGCAGCATGGCGCCCAGAGTCAGATAGAGCGTTCCCAGTATCTCCGGCCAGATGCCGCCGAACATGTGGGAGTCAAACGATTCGTCGGTAAGAAACTGCCAGTACACGGTCCGTCGCGGCATTAGCATTTTATCCGCATTCTGCTTCAGATAGGGGAAAACTCCCTCAGCCGCTGTTCCGGCAAAGTCTTCGGCGCGTGGCTTAAGGATCAGGATGCCGCTTTTTGTCGGATCCGAATAATCCCATTCTTCGCGGTACAGGACGCGCTCAAGCTTTACCTTAGCCCGCTCCCAGCGCGCCTGACCATACTGATCCCGCATCATCATAGGGCGGATATCTCCGGGCGCAGGCCCCAGGAGCACTTGCAAGGCCTTCTTGAGTTCCTTCAGCGCCTTCCGGTGCTTGACACGCCCGGCGCCGGACTCATCCGCAAGCCGGCGCTCAAATTCTGCAATCATCCGGTAAACCGGTTCGCGGGCCGCCTGCGCCGCTGCGATTTCAGCCTCGACTGTTTCTCGATTGCCGCGCTCAAACTTCTCCAGCATGATTCGCCGGTGCTCAACTGTCGCGGTGAAGAATATCGCCCCGCAGCCGCGAATAAAAATCGGCGTCAGCAGGATCAGGAGCGCGGCGGCCATCAGAGCTATCGCAAACACACCCGACCCCGAAAAAGCCCGATCCACAAGTTTCCGCGTCTGCAGCCGCATGGATTTATGCTCCAGCCTTTTTCCGCGCGCGGCGAATGATCCACTCGCTGCTCAGGTTACACAGGAAGGAGAAAACCAGCAGGCAGAGCGCCATCGCAAAAAGTACATGGTAGCGGGTTGAGCCTGTCGTCTGATCGGCTTCACCCATATCGCCGGCAATCGTCGCCGTGAGCGTCCGCACCGGCTCCAGCAGTTTGTACCAGGGGTGTGGAATCTGAGTAGCGTTGCCGGAGGCCATCCACACGACCATGGTTTCGCCAATCGCTCGCATGACACCCAGAATCACAGCGGCCAGAATACCGCTTCCGGCCGCCGGCAGCACAACGCGCAGGAGTGTTTCTGCCCTTGTTGCGCCAAGCGCGTAACTGCCTTCCCGTAATTCCCGGCCAACCGCCTGCAGGGCATCCTCCGAAACACTCACAACTGTTGGAAGCGCCATAATCCCGAGGATAATCGAGACGTTCAGGGCATTGGTTCCACTGGAAATGTGCAGCCCTGCCAGCGTTTTACCGGCAAACGTCAGCGCCGCAATGGCTCCCGCGCCCGACAAGCACACGATCAACCACCGCACGCGCGACCGCGTTCGATCCGGCAATCTATCAGTCATCATGTCAGCCAGAACGGCAATTGCGAGCGCCGCCACCGGTAGCCCGATGATCCAGACTGCCACGCCCAGGATGGGACCGCCGTTCTGTTGCAGCAGCGGAGCCAGCACGACCAAAGCAAAGAATCCGTAGGCGACAGAGGGAATTGCCGCCAGAATTTCTATGATCGGCTTTACAATTTGCCGTACCGCGAAAGGCAGCACGTCGCTGAGACAGATCGCTGCCGCAATTCCAAGCGGCACGGCCACCAGAATCGCACCCAGCGTGACCAGTGCGCTACCGAACAAAATCGCCAGCGCGCCGAATTCCGCATCTCCCGCAGATGGATACCACCGCACACTTGTAAAGAACTCGCGGAAGCCTTCGAGACGGAAGAACGGCAGAGCGTCCCGCGCAATGAAGTAGAAAATGAAAAGCACCGCCAGCGTGGAAAGCGAAGTCACCGTCAGCAGAAATCCATTGCCAAAGGTCTCGGCAATCCGCAGCCGCAGGCGGGCGCGATTGCTCAATAGCAGCGACGGCATGTCCGGCCGCATCCCGTTCGTTGCGCTATCGGTCATCGTTTTCCTTCCACATTTAGAAGCAAGGCGGGCGGGGCTTTTCGTCCTGCCGACCGCCTTGCGTAACCTTTGAACTTACGGCATTACTTCACAGGCACAAAGCCCACGTCTTCAACGATCTTCTTACCTTCCGGCGTTTCTGACAAGTTGATGAAGTTAAAAAGCGCAGACCCCTTCGTTGGCCGGCCATTAGTGTACATGTAGAGCGGGCGGGAGATCGGATACTTCTTGCTGGTCACGGTTTCCGGCGTCGCCTGAACCCCGTTGATCGTCAGCGCTTTCACGCCTTCTGTAAATGCCAGCCCCACGTAGCCGATCGCCGCCGGCGTGCCCAGCAACCGTTGACGGATCGCGCCGTTGCTACCGACGTACTCAACCCGTTCGCCGATCTTTTGCTTGTTCATCACAAGCGTTTCGAAACTCTCGTAAGTTCCGCTGTTTGTATCCCGGCTGATCACCACAATCGGACGGTCCGGTCCACCCAGCTCCTTCCAGTTTTTAATCTTGCCGGTATAGATATCGCGGACCTGCTCGATCGTAAGGTTTGCGATCGGATTGCTGGGATGCACCGCAAGGGCGAGTCCGTCCATCGCTACAATCTGTTCGATGACCTGAACGCCGGCGTCCTGCGCCGCCTTCTTTTCCGAGTTTTTCATGGGCCGGGACATGGTCGCCACATCACACGCGGCATTGATCATGCTCTTCGCCCCGTTTCCGCTGCCGGACTCGCTGACCGTGATATTGACCTCCGGATGCTTGCCCATGTAATACTCAGCGAAGGCCTTTGCAATCGGCCCGACCGTGGTAGAACCATCCACCACGATCTTATTCGCGTCACCCGCCACCGCAATGCCGGCAACCATTACGATTGTCGCCAGACCGGTTAGTATTTTTTCCGTTGCTTTCATTTTGTTTTCCTTTTTTAACATTTAACGATGATCCAATTATTTTCCTGATACACAGCTATATGACCAGCGATTTCAATCAGTCTGCCAAACAGGCCATAGCTTTACCAGCCAGCTGCAGGTTGTACTGACTGTCCACAATGGTCTCTGAAAACCACTTGCTTTCAAATTTCTCCACCGTCCCGACAGCTCCATTCACCCGGAAGAAGTCATGCTCTTCTTGTGTACAGCCAACTGGCCGCAGGCGCTCGACTTCCCCGCGCGCCAGCATGGCCTCCAATCCTGTCTGCACGGAGATTCTGTCCACGCCCAGGCGCATACGCAATTCGCCGATGTGCATCGCGTGCCGTCGTCCAAGCAAACTACGAATTCGCAGCGTCAAGCGTTGGGCGTCTTCCGTCAGCACACTGAGCGTGGACATCTTGAACCTCCGTTAGCTATTCCGTCTTTAGAACATCGCCACCAGGTCCAACTGCAGGCGGTTGTAGTCCTTGGTTTTCGCCGGGTCCGCAATTGCCTTCTCATCCATGAAGTACGTCACGCCAGCCTGTAGATTCTTCATGATTTGATATTTTCCGTAAATCTTGCTGCCCTGTCCGTCCGTGCCACCGCCCCAGCGGTCGGAATCGGTGAACATGCCGAGCGTGGCATCTTTTTGCAGTTCAGCGTAGCTGTAGCCAATCTCCCAGGTTTTCGGATTTTTGGCTTTGCCGAGCGCGACACCATAAAGATGCCCCTGATTGAATGCCTGCGCGCCGCCGTTGTTGAGTTCCTGCGCAAATATGGACAGAGGCAAACCGGCGACCCACATCTCCAATTGTGCGAAATAGACCATCGGTGTCAATTCCGTTGCCCAGGCCTTGTTTGTTACGCCAGCGCTCACGCTGCCATTTTTCGTACTGTTGCCGTATGAGCTGGGGGGGCTTTGATAGTCAAAAACATCGTTGCCCTGGAATTCCTGGAAGCCATAGTAACTGCCGCCAACTGTCAGCGCGATGTCCTCAGCGAGCTGCAGTTTCACAGCCGCCTGACCGGCATACAACATGGAGTCCGGCTTGTCGGCCCGTTCCTGCACCCAGATATATCCACCGTTTGCAAAGAGCGTGGCGAAATCGCCGCCAAGCTGACTTTTGATTGCCAGCCCTTCGGGGGTCAGATCCGGATCCCAGACCAGATCGTCAGGCATGGTGATGAACGGATTTTTCATCTTACCGCCAATGGCGTGGACCTCATTGGGATCATCGCCGAAGAAGCTGTAATCCAGGTAGGCGTAGTCCAGATAAATCAGCTTCTTGCTCTCTCCGCCGGTCAGCGTCTGATTGCCCGAGATGGGATCGCCGGCCGCCGCGCCTTCATCAGTCGTCAGGCCGATGGCCGCCTTCAGGTTGTCGTTGCACTTGGCTTCCGCACCAAGGCGGGCGCGGATCCTGTTCCGGTAGCGCGTATAAGCCTCTTTATCCGCATTGAGTTTCGAATCATCCGTGATGGTCTCAAACCGGTAACGCAAATCGCCCTTCATGGTAATCGCGTCCGCCCATGACTTAACCACGGCTGGCGTCGAAATCAGCGGCGCACTGGTCTGCGCCATGCCCATTCCCGCAATACCTGCCGCCATCACTGCACCTGCCACTATCGCCTTAGCTTGCTTCATCTGCACTGCTCCTTTGGTTTTGCTTGTTCTGATGCACGTAAGAAACTTCATCATTCAAACAAAGGGCCATTAGGACAGTGTGAGCGCAAAGTTAGGAGTTGGTTAGGAAAAGCAGGCCCCCTGGTCGGCTACACTACTGCCCCGGCGGCCCTGCGGGACGCAATGAACGATTATTCTCGCCCCAACATCCAATGGAAAAACTTAAGAATGCTTGTGGACTTAATGCGTTCGTTGACATTTCCCGACCCCATGGACCGCAACTTTTCAAAGACACCTTTGTTGTGTTCGGCCCGTTCAGCGACGAGCCTGGATAGTATCTGCGGAATATCATTTCGCATGCCGAGCAATGTCGTAAATGTTGCCTGCGAAATCTCCAACAGTTCGACTTCCTCGTTGACGAGGACTGTCGCCGTCCGCGGCATGCCGGTTACCAGGCTCATCTCGCCGAAGAGTGAACCCGGGCCGAGATCGAACTCGTCGGCCTGCGATGCGTCCTTGTATTCCACGCGACCGCGCGCCTTGCCATGGACCACGACATAACAATTGTCGCCGGATTCGCCCTGACAGAACACCGCCTCGCCTTTTGTGAAACGGACGCGCCTGATCGAGGACGCGATTTGAGCCAACTGTTCAGGACGCAGCAGCGGCATGTGTTTTTCATCAACCAGCAGCCTGGAGAAAAAATCGCTGTGCATCAGGTCGTTGACAGTCTGCTTAGTTTCCGTATCGTCCGGCAGTTGGTGGCGGCGGCGATCAATTACCTCAACAACATCGTTGAGAATTTTGTCGCTCATAGGAAATGGGATTTCGATGCCGTGACGCTTGAACTGGTACCAGATCATGCGCATTACGTCGCCCTCAACGGCGGTGCGGTCGAAGTAGCGTTCGGTCCAGAACCGCAGCGTGTAATTAATGGCGAAGTCCTTGTATTCCACAATGTATGCTGTCGGCTCGGGGTCTCGCAAAACCTCCGGCACGGCTTTGGCGGACGCGATCAGAGCGGCGATCACCGCGCCCGGTGTATCAGAATAGCTCGCGCCAACGGGAATCTTGTGGCGTCGCAGAGGCGTTGGTCGCGACATGTTGTGAATGGTCGCTGAGGAGACGGTGCTGTTCGGAACGATCAGGATCTGACCCGCGATCGTACGCAGTCGCGTCTCGCGCCAGTTGGCATGGATTACCTCGCCCTCCAGGTCTCCGATCGCCACCCAATCGCCCGGCACCACTGACCGGACAATGTGCAGGGACATGCCCGCGAGCAGATTGCCAAGCACGCTCTGGAGCGAGAAACCGATAATAGCCGTCAGCAAAGCGCTGGCGCCGAGTACCGGTGAAATATTAATGTTCAACTGAAAGTGCAAAACGGCTAGAAGCGCAGCGCCAACCAACACGCCGCGAATGATGCCGAGCAGCAGGTTTGGGACGGGAAACCGTTGCTTGAAACTGCGATAGGCTATGACCGCCAGCCCTTCCACAAACGCAATCAGCAAAACAAGCCACCAGAATCTGATCCATGCGTCAATCTGCCACCGCTGTGGCACAAAGGCGTTTGTCAGGTTCAGCTTGATGCACAGATCGAGCCCCAGCCATGACAGGCCGATCACAGCCAGCGATCTCGACAAATGCGAAAATAAATGGCGGAGGCATCCCGTAACTCCCAGACTCAATACGTCCTCGTCCCGGCAGCGACGTCGCAGGCGCCAGGTTATCGCGCTTGCGAACAGGTAAACGGCGGCGAAAATTAAAATTGCACTGGCCAGCGGAATAATCGGATTCACAATGCGAACTCCCTTCTGTCACCAGAGATTCCAGCACCAACCAAAACCCCGGGGGACTTGCCTGTTTCTATTTTTCCGTCAGACTCCAGACGCCATCCCACTTCTGAGACGGGTCGCTCAACAATATCCTGCATTTATCCGCGTAAATGGCGCAAGCTGAATCGTCAGAATAATTATCGAGAATTTTGAGCGCTTCACCCCATTTGCCCTCGTCGCAGAGCTTCATGGCACGTTCGTATTCGGGTATGAAGCACGGCAGAGCCTCGCCTGCAAACCCCATGATCTCATAAACGCGCACCGGTTTTTCACGCCCGACCACGCGAATCCGCCCAAGTTCGCGCCCGATGAACCGGCCGCCGGTTCTGGACCAGGTCGCCTCGGAGATCATTGCGTAGGTCCCGAACGCCTTGTTGGCGCCTTCAAGACGCGACGCGAGGTTGGCGGCATCGCCGAGCACGGTGTAGTTGAAACGATTGCGTGATCCCATGTTGCCGACAATCACAACTCCGGTGTTCACGCCGATCCGCGCCTTGATTGTGACGCCCGTACGCTGCTTGTACGACTCGCGTTTTTCCGCAAGTCTACGCTGACACCGGAGCACGGCGCGGCAGGCGCGAACCGCATGGTCGGGCTGGGACAGCGGGGCGTTCCAATACGCCACGATCGCATCGCCGATGTATTTGTCCAAATACCCGCCCTCCTCCAAAATGATATCGGTCATGTCAGAGAGGTACTCGTTCAGCAGTGATGTCAACGTGACTGGGTCCAGCTTCTCGGAAAAGGAAGAGAACTTTTCGATGTCCGAAAAAAACATGGTCAGCTCACGCTTCTCTCCTCCGAGCTGAAGCCGCGCCGGGTCCGCGATGACCTGTTCTATGACCGCCGGGCCGAGGTAATACCTGAATGCGGACTTGATAAAGGCCTTCTGCCGGCCCTCAGTCGCGTAGTTGAAGATGACGGCACCGATGAGTGCAAGCAGCGTTGCCACCTCGCCGATGGCGACCTGCCACCAAAAGCCGTATGCGTAGGCCGCGAAACCGATCACCACAGGCAGGGGCAGGCAAATTGCGAACGCCACAATGCTTTGCCACGCCTTGCGGCAGAAGATGACCAGCATTCCGCTGAAAAGCCCGAGCAAAACTGTTGCCCAAAGCGTCGTTAGCTTCGACACATCGCGCAGAAATAGCGACGACAGCAGATTGTCAAGTGCGGTTGCGTGAATTTCGACGCCCGGCAGCACTTTGCTGACCGGCGTAGGCCGCAGATCCATCAACCCCTCAGCACTGCTCCCGAAGAACACGTATGCATCCTTGAAAACGGAGGGGGCGACGGGCGGGATTCCGCCTTCCTGCAGGCGAAGCTCGGACTGGATGATGGATGCGGCGCTGAATGACTGATGCGTTCCAGTATTGCCGCGGTAATACAGGATCGTCCGGCCTGCATGGTCGATCGGCACGCGCTTTGAGCCAATAGTCAGCCAGCCCGGCTCGATTTTCAATTGCTCGGGAGGCGTGCCGGCAAGGTAAGCCGCAAGGCCCAGAGACGGAACCGGCTGGCCGTCGAATACCTGAAAAAGCGCAATGCGCCGGTTAATGCCATCATCGTCCACCTGCCCGCTCACATCGGCGAGAAGCGTGGCGTTGGTGGCAACTTCCAAAACAGGAAAGCTTGCGCGTGGCATGCAGAGTTCATCCGCATGGTCGCGCGCGAGCCAATTGTCCAGTCCCCGGATTACTAACCGGCGGGCAGGGATGCCGGCCGGCCAGTTGGTTGCAGCGCCGGACTTTCTTCCGAGAAAGACCGCACCGACAGATGAATTCACGCTCCGGAAGGCTGCCCCCAGCGCCTCGTCATCGGCGGCCTGATATACCGAAGGCTCCGTGAAGACCCAGTCGAAGGCGATGGATCTGGCGCCGCCACGCTTGCAGAAACTGAAAATCGGCCCGTAGACTTCGCGTGGCCAGGGCCATGACCAGCGGTTCTCAGCCTTGCCCCAGTCAAGGCTGTTTTGATCCAGCAGAATGACCTTGATCTGCCCGGATGGCGGATTCATGGCGGCAAAGACTCCGACGCGCCACCGCCAAATCATGTTCTCGGGCTGGTTCAGCCAGCCGGCAAGCCAGCACCCGTAAGCGATCGCGGCGGCGGCAAGGCCGATCAGGCAGCCATGGAAAAACCTTTTCGTCATAATCAGGGCGGCATCGCAAGGTCGTTTCGTTACACCCCGGCCATCGCTTCTTTAAAACGCTTAATACGCGCGGGTGGTTCGGGCGCCATGGCTGTGGCGCCAATGGCTTTTTGAATCTCAGCGATGCGCAGCGATGGTTCCGGATGCGTGTGCCCGAAGCCCGGTCCATTCGGAACCCAGCGCTTCTGCATTTCCTGAAGCATGCCGACCAGCGCCGCGGGTTCGTACCCTGACTTCTTCAAAATAGCCACGGCGCTGTTATCGGCCTGAAACTCGGTCGTGCGCGCATAGCCCTTATTCATCATCGTGCCGGTGATGTCCGTAATGCTCCCCTCAAAAGCCTCTGTGACCTGCGCGAGGTCGGAGCCGCCAAGATTTTTCCCCGTTTCCATTGCAAGCGTTGTCAGCGCCGAAGTCAAGCGGCCCTTCTTGATCGCCTTCAGGCCGTGCTGTTTTTCGATATGCCCGATCTCGTGAGCGAGAACCGCCGCCAGTTCGTTTTCGTTTTTGCAGAGGCGAACCATGCCGCGTGAAATCATTACAAGCCCGCCCGGCGCGGCGAAGGCATTAACCTCGTCGGTGTCGAGCAGCACAAAGTGATAGCCGCCATAAGTTTCCGGTTTGGCGCCAAACTGCGACAAGGTCTGACCGAGCAGATTCAGGTAGGCATTTTCCTTCTGATTGTCATACGGCTTGTACGTCACGAGCACAGTCGCCGCGACGGAGCGGCCTATGTAATACTCCTGCTCCGGCGTAATATCCTGAAAGGTCTTCTCCACCGCTTGCGCGCTCTTATTGATGGACTCGGCCTGCTGCTTAGTGATAACGCCAGCCCCCTGTCCAATGTCCGTCGTGAATTTCGCGACGGTCGAACAGCCGATGAGCCCGGTTATGGCAAGACCGCCCACAGCAACAAGCAAGCGCCTGAGGAAAACGGCAAGCGGGGAGTTCGCCGTCATGGCGCACCTCCAGCAGACGCGCTGACCTGGCCTTTTTTCAGAAAGTCTGCCATCGCTTCAGCAGAGACTTTGTATTTCTCCATCCGGTCCACCCATGCAAAATCAACCCCCTTGTTTTTGCTCTTAAAGTCGGCTTCCACGTCAGAGTTGAATCCCTTGCTTGCCAGCGCAAGTTCATCGCCCGAGGCGCCAGTCTGAACATTCTGCGAACCGGAGGTCATCGCAATCTGCTTTTTTGTGAGCGCCGAACTGTGGACCCAGCCGCTTTTTCCGCCCGGGCCAGTTACGTTCATCCATTCACTTTTCGTTTCCAGAACTTGAACCCGGTCGCCGTAATTCAACGGCGCCACAACCGGGCTCAGAAACGATGGATTCACGCGGATCTGCCCGTTTTTGACCTGCACGCTCATAACGACCGCTCCAACCGCAAATGCGGAAGCGGCGACGGCCACAAGCACAGAACCTAGCCAGAGCTTAACATTCGATTTCATTGATTACTCCGCATCTATTCCCGCTGGCGTCTTTTGCGCCAGATGAGCCGTTTCTGGTCCGGTCAAAGATTTCCTGTCAGCTGCTTATTGATTTCATCCAAATCGAAACGCTCCGGATCATAGTCTGCGCCGGCCCATTCCAGAAGTTCCTTCTGCTGCTCAGTTTTCTTCGTCGCTTTCAGCGCCTTCAGAATGCTGTCATAACCGGGGAAGCTTCCGCAATCTTCCGGCGGACAGGCCCGCGCGCCGCCGAGCTCCAAATCATTTTGTCATCAGCCATTCTCCGTAACGCACATGTTTTGATGAATGGTTAATTTCTACCAGAGAAAAAGATCGAAATCAAGAACTCTGGCCACGCGACAAACTTGTCATTGTCTTTGGAAACGTACCGGGTGACGGTAGGCCGCTCTTAATGATCCCTTCCACCATGCAACTGACGCTTATCCGGAAACCAACTGAGCTTATTGCCTTGGAATCCGGATTGTGAAGGCACTGCCTTGACCCGGGGTGCTTGCGACCGCGACCGAACCGCCGTGGGCCAGCGCGATATGCTTGACGATCGCCAAGCCAAGACCGGTCCCGCCCAGCGACCGGCTGCGGGCCTGATCCACCCGGTAAAAGCGTTCGAAGATGCGGGCCAGATGTTTCTTTTCGATGCCGGGGCCCTTGTCGGACACCTGAATTTCGATGTCATTACCATTTACCGTCCCGCTTACTACAACCTGCGTCCGCTCGCCGCTGTACTTGATCGCATTGTCGATCAGGTTCCCCACAGCCTGCTCCAGCAAAGGAGCATTGATCGGTGCAGCCACGTCGCCGTGACACTCCACCGCGACGTCAATCTCTTTCGCTGCTGCCGTCCTGGCGAAAGACTGCGCTGCCCGACGCAGCAGATCACAAACTGTGCCTGATTCAAGTGGTATGCGCTTGTGCTCAGCATCATGCTCAATCCGTGACAGGCTCAACAGATCTTCGACAATCGCGCTCAAGCGCTCAACTTGCCGCCCCATCATAGACATGAAGCGCTTGTCATCATCAGGATTACGTTGTGCCGGATCAGACAACGTTTCCACGCAGCCCCTGAGCGCCGTAATGGGAGTCTTGAGTTCGTGTGAGACATTCGCGACAAAATCACGTCGCACGGTCTCCAACCGCTTGATTCGCGTGATGTCGTTCAAGACAACCAGCGCGCCGATTTTTTGCCCGGACGGGTTCGTCAAAGCCGTGCCGTGGAGTTGCAGAAAACGTTCCTCGTTGCCGTAGAGCACGATTTCCGCTTCCGCAGGATCTCCGACCGCGAGTGTACCGGCGATGAATTTCTGCAACTCGATATTGCGCACCGCCACCTGCATACTCCGGCCCCGGACCTGCTCAGGAGCCAGGTCAAGAAGTCGTGCCGCTGCCAGGTTTAGATCCAAAATACGGCCGTCGCCGTCCACCGCCAGAACCCCTTCGACCATGCTGGCGAAAACCGCCTTCTGCTCGTCACTCTGCCGTGTAATCGTATCCATCCGCTCGCTGAGTTGCGCCGCCATCTGATTCAATGTCCTGGCGAGCGATTGCATTTCCGCTCCCTTGGGCAGCGCGACACGTGCCCGTAAATCGCCATGCGCCAGCTGCTCGGCTGTTATGCGCATTTCATCCAGGGGCCGGCTGATCCGGCGCGCCAGATAGTACGCGACCACAGCGAAAAGTATGGCGACCATCAGGCCGCCGAAAAGAATCTGCCGGTAGACTGACTGAAGCGTCCACCCGACCATCGAAAGCGGAAGCGAAACCCGCGCCACCGCAACAACCTTGCCGTCGCTCCAAACAGGAACGGCCAGATACATAAGCGTGCGGCGCATCGTGTCGCTGAATCGCACCGCCTTGCCCGTCTGCCCCGCCAAGGCC
>JBAXJV010000022.1:0-15244 GCA_037137675.1 bacterium
GGGGTGGTGGTGGGGGCTGGATTCGAACCAACGAAAGCGATGCTAGCAGATTTACAGTCTGCCCCGTTTGACCACTTCGGTACCCCACCGGAAAGGCTGGAAATTACGCGACAAACCGTGCGCTGTCAAGCACAGGGACAGCTTTGGTACAGCTTCAAAATGCACCCTTGCGTCATTTCAGGTTGAATGAATGGCATCTACTTCAATCTCAAAAAGGAGATCGGCACGGCAGATGGTCGCAGACACCATGGCTACAGGAAACTTTGGCAGGCTGTGTTCGCAAACATATGCATCCAACAGGGGGCGGTCCTGGTCGTTCTGGAAGTAGGCGACAGTGCGCGTGACATCTGACCAATCCATGCCGCGTGACCGGAGTAAGGCCGTCATTACACGCATGGTCAAATCAATCTGGCTGGCGGGATCGTCGAGGTGCGCCGTCTGGCCGTTCATGGCAATGCTGGCTGTGCCGGAAACGAGCAGGCTGCGATGTTTCGGAAAAGACAGCTCGACGGCCCGGCTGAATGAACTTTGATAATCTAGCGCGGTACATTGTAGCGGCGAGGGGACTGTCTGGATACACGGCGTGTCCAGTTTTGGATGGACTGCCCACAGTCCACCGCTTAGTGCAGCCCCCGCCAGATTCGATATACCAACGCCGGTGCTTGCCGGAATCAAACGCTCAAACAATCCGTGCTTTGTAAAAAATGCGGTGCGCACTGCATTGAACGCAGGGTACCAATCCAATATGTGATCGAGATGAAACCACGTCCTGATCGTGTCGTCAAAAGTGAAAGCGTGGTCTTTCAGTAGTCTAACAAGGATTTCAAACAGCTCGTTAGCCTGTGCATCTCCAGGCAGGTTGCGGTGCGTTGGCAGCACATTCATTATATGACAATAGCGGGCGTGTTTGTCCTCGTAAACATAACCCACTTCGCATCCGTTGGCGAAAACAGGGACCGTTTTCAGTTCAGAATTGATTGGCAGCGCTGGCTGACCACAGATCACGCTCATGTGTTTCAAACGCGACGGTAATGCCCGTGTCGAATCGGAGCCAGACAGGCATGGGTCATTATTAAGTTGTGAGTGCATAGGAAACTTCTGGATGCTTTAGCATATTCCCGCAGTTTTTGCGATTTGCTGATTCTTGACCTGGGCTGCATTAAAGATTTACAGTTGCAAGCGCATGGGGACAGCTGCTTTGCAGTCATTAACAGAGGGCGAGGACGTATGAAAACATTCAGGTCGTATTTTTGCGCACGGACTATCAGGTGCATGTGTGCTGGCATGCTGGCGGGCCTGTCATTAGTGCTGCCAGAAAGCGTGAGCGGGGCAGATTTTCCACAGGGGCTGATGCTGCACTTCAATTTCGATGAAGCACCATCGGGTGGCGTCATTTCAGATCGTTCAGGGCGCGGCTACGATGGGCGTGCGATTGGCGCCATTTGGGCTTCCGCCGGAAAGCGCGGCGGAGGGGTTGCATTTGCATCAAGCAATCAGTGCATCGTGGTCACCAACTACCCCGTGCTGAATTTAACGCAGGTTACCTATGCCGTATGGTTCCAAACTTCGGCCTCAAACACTACCGACCGTGCCATCATCGATAAGCGCTGTAACCAGCGGTGCTGGGTTGGCGTCGTGGGTGAGCCGACTGATACAGGAAATAAGGGCCGGTTGCGGGCTGTTGCCGGCGATCAGTCCACGCTCAGCGACAACGTCGTCACCGATAGTGCCTGGCATCATGCAATGGTGACATTCGATGGTGAATCGCTGAAACTCTACATTGACGGGCAGCTGCAGAAGCAATCCACAACGCGGATCAAAGAGTTTGCATCCAACGTTGGAGAGCTGGTCATCGGCATGAACAAAGCCGATTCAATTTCCGCAGGGGAAGGCCGTACGTTCAACGGTATGATTGACGATTTGATGATCTTTAACCACGCGCTGACAGAGGCTGAAGCCGGCGCCGTGATCGCGTCGCTGAAGGCAAAGTTCACCCGCGATCAGGTTGCCCGTCGTTTGGTGGAACTTAAGGGGCTCCTCGATCGCGGGCTGATCTTGCAGGAGTTCTATGACCGCAAAGTCAAGGAATGTGAGGCTGGACAGTAGCTGCGTAGCTGCCGGACGCCAGTGAAACGCCTTATTATAAGGCAGGCTTAGATGCGGGAATTGGTTTAGAAGGTTCTGGTTCGGATTTGGGCTTGGGTGGTGGCGGAGGCGGACAGAAGACGTAGACTTTCAATTCCTGCGCGGGGACGAGATGCCGCCAGAGGAATGCCTGCATGCGATCTTCCGCTGGCACGGCGGTGCGGATGATTGTTTCCACCGCGTTTGTCGCGCTGCCTATGATCGTCAGGTTGAGCGGCTCCAGCGTTTCCCCCAGTGTGGTTTTCACAGTCACCCTCGCCATAGCCTGCGTTCCTTTCATCCAGACGTCTGCCATTTTGAACCCCGGCGGTGGATCCTGGAGGCTGAGTTTGACCGGGGCGCTAAAGCCGTCTTTGCGAAAAATATGGACGCTGAGCGAGGCCGTGGCGTTGCTGCGAATCGTGAGGCTGGATGGCACAACGCGCAGGGCGAAATCAGATTGCGGTGCGCTAATGCGAAGGCGATAGGCATAGGCTTCTCCGCCATTGTGCTGAGTGTCGCCGAGGTGCAGGTAATAAACACCGCTTGCGGGTAGCCGGGTGCGAATGCAGGCGTCCGCGCCGTGTGTGTGCAGGCCTTCCGTCGCATCAAGGTTGTCGTCATTGAAGGCAATACAGAGGCCGGCGGCATCGGTCAGTTTTATCACTGAATCCAGGGGCGAATCGAGCCGGCGCGCGACGACCTCAGCGACAATCGTGTCGCCGGTCCGGCCCGTAAACTGAAACACGTCGCGGTCACCAGGCGCGGCGATACGCCCGTTTATAATCACCGGCAGATTTATGCGCTGGGCCAGCTGCTTATCGTTATTAGGTTCCTGTTCCAGGCATTCCGGCAGTGTGTCGCATGCAAACGGCACTGGTTCGGATAAGGAGCCGTCGCGCCCGCGCACAAGCAAAGTATGAACCCCTGGTGCCATGTTATTAGTTGCTGGCGCAACCATTGTCTCCGCGAGGTTCCACCCCTTGGCCTCGAAAACGGTGACTTTGTCTGCCGGACCGCCTAATGGGAAGAGGCTGGTTACGAATGGCAGCTCTCCAATGGTAATGCGATAAACAAAATCCTCGCGCCCGCGGTAGATCGCGTCGTGGATCGCCAGCCGATATAATCCGTCCAGCGGAATTTCATACAAGATTACCGGGTCGGGCTTAAAGCGGTAGTCATCATCGTACGCAACTTCACGTCCACGCGCGTCGGACAGCACGAGCACGGGCTGGAACCATCCTGGCACGGCGTCGGCCATATATGGAATCAGTTCCCGCGCTTGAACTGAGATCAGCAGGCGCTGCCCCTTGTGCGCTGTAAAACGGAAGCGATCAACACTTCCGGGCGTGATCTGCCCGTTCACGGTGCAGGGAAGCTGCAGGCTGATTTCCTGATCGTCAACGTCGCTTTGTGCCTCAGCGCTGCCCTGCATGTCCGACATCATCATCTCCCCGCCCGTGCGTGCCTTCCGGCGCAGGCTCTGTCCCTCCTTGCCTAAAACCGCCAGCTGAGTGATGGGTGAGGGGGCGGCAGTAATTTCGAGCAACTGGCCGACCCGGAACACGAGCGGATTGGAGATGCCCTTCAGCGTTCCCACGCGGATTTCACGCAGACCTGGCTCGGCGTCGGGTGCGATCACGACCTCAGCCATTGTCAGGTTGGCGATAGACGCGCACGACGGCTGGTTTACATAATCGTCAACCAGCTTCTGCAGCCGGAGCGTCAGGTTCGTGATTGCGGGATTTAGTCGCTCCTTAGGAATGGCCCGTAATTCCTTGAGCTGATCGCTCAGCAAGGAGCGTTCCTGATTGTTTATGCGCTTGCTGTATTCCACCAGCCGCGCCTGTACGCCGGAGCCGGAAACGTAGATCTTCATGACATCATCTTGCGACTGCCCGCCCAGCGTGACAGGAAAAGTTGTTCCTTGTCTACCTCCGGCAGGATAAACATAGCCGATGTAGGGCTGTTGTGCACACACATCCGGCAGGATTGCCACCAAAACTGCGAGCGCCAGAATGGCATGCAGGAACAGTCGGTAATAATCCCGGCCTTTCAGATGACGGTAAAAAAGGCCTTTCACCGGCAGTGACAGAACAGCCCCGGTGTTATCCGCAGGGGGTTTGCAGAAGTGCCGTTTCATTACATGATTTCCTTCAGTCGCCCTGCGCTTTTCGCACCGGTCTCAGCTGCCGCCAGCACTTGCGCGTCAAAGCCCATGGGATGCGGCAGTTTTGCGGTGGCATCGATTCCGGCCAGTTCGTAGATGCTCCCGAGGAGGTCTATCGGATAGACTGGACGTTCATTGACCTCTTCGCCTTTTCCGGTGGACGATCCCACCACCTGACCACCTTTGAAGCCGCCGCCGGCCACCAGCACTGAAAAGACATTGCCGTAGTGGTTGCGTCCGCCGTTCCACGGCGGATGCCAGTCAATCTTCGGCGTCCTGCCAAATTCACCGCAACACCAGACGATCGTGCTCTGCAGTAATCCACGGTCAGAGAGATCCAGTAGCAGCGATGCAAGGCCCTGATCCAGCTGCGGGCACTGGCGACGCATCGTTGAAAAGTGGTTGGAGTGTGTATCCCAGCCGCCCGGGTAGTTGATGGTCACATAGGGCACCCCGGACTCAATCAACCGTCGTGCCGACAGGCAATCCTGACCAAACGTGTGCCGGCCATATCTGTCGCGCAACTTGTCATTCTCCTGCGCGAGATTGAAGACGTCACGACCCTTGCCGAGGATCAGTTCGTAGGCTTGATCCTCAGCGTCAACCGCTGCCGCCAGTTGGGGATTGTCGGGCATGGCGTTGCGAAGCGTATTCAGCGAACGAAGCATGTCACGCCGGGCGACCTGCCGCGCGTCGGTGATGCCGCGTGCTACCACGCCCTCCACTTCAAAACGCTGCGTGTTGGGGTCACCGCCGGTAGCGAAGGGCTTGTAGCGCGGCCCGAGGAACCCTGACTCAGAGAACCGGCCCTGGGGTTGCGTCAGCACCACGTATGGAGGGATAAGCCCTTTGTAACCGGCATTGTACCCCTTCATCATCGCAAAAACGGCGCCAATGCTCGGATACGCCAGCCGTTCGCCGGGCATGTGCCCCGTCTGCATCATATAGGCGGCTGTTTCATGTCCGTTGTTAGAATGGGTCATGCTGCGGATAAGCGAGTACTTGTCGGCCTGCCTGGCCAGTTCTGGAAAGAGTTCTCCGAGTTTGATGTCTGGCACATTGGTGGGGATCACGCCCGCGAGCTGCCCGTTGTAGTCGTAGCCAGCATCCGGCTTTGGATCCCAAGTGTCTATGTGCGACATGCCGCCCCATAGAAAGATCTGGATCACCGACTGTGCCTTGGGAGAGCGCGGAGCAGGCGCCGGCGGCACCGCATCCGCAGCCCGCGCCCAGCCGCTCATTTTGTCTGCCAGGACCAGGCCGGCAATGCCCATAAGCCCGCCGCGCAGCAGGGCGCGTCTGGATATTCGCCGGTCTGATTTGTCACCGTTTGCAACCGGAAAAGCATCTGAACGCATCGTTTTCTCCCCTGCAGACGAAGCCCGCATGCACGCGCAACTTCCGATAAAGTTCAAAAGACCGGCATTGCGCGGTTAGTGCCGGTGGCGAAACTCTTCGCTGTTGATTAATGCCCACGCCAGATCCAGCCGCGCTGCGCGCCTGTCGGCAACTCCGGACTTGGCGTAGGCTTCAGCGTATTTAAATTCGTCTGCCGTTGAATAGCGCGAGAGAATCGTCAGGTAGAGATCGTCAACGATTGCCTGTGGTTTGCGCGCCGGGTTTATGATGGCTTTTAGCGCCGCGCTCTCTTCAATTTTGCGCTGAATATGGCTGGAATTGAGCAGGTGCATACGCTGGGACGGAGATGTACGGTTAACGCGCTCGTTTTCCATGCCTGTCGCGCGCGCCGGGCGTCCGAATAATTCCAGAAAAGCGCTGGTAATGCTTCCGTCAGGCAGCGCGATCGCAGGCTTGTTATCCGGGATAAAGGTAAAAGGTTCAGGGATTGGACTGGTGTACAGTTCTGAGCTGCCGGTGATCCGGTTGATCGCGTCAATCAGCACCTCGGCATCAAGTTGGCGCAGCGGGTAAAATGCGAATTGACTCGCGCCAGCTGCCGCTTCGGCCTTGGTTGCAATGGCGGAATACTGATAGGCACGCGAGGTCAGGATCAGGCGGAAGAGTTGCTTCATGTCGTAGTTGGACGAGATTAAATATTTCTCCAGAGCTTCCAGGAGGGCGGGATTGGAGGGCTGATTGTCCGGACGGATGTCATCCGGCTCATTGATTATGCCGCGCCCCATCAGCCAGGCCCAGCTGCGGTTGGCGATGTTTCTGGTAAACCACGGGTTGCGCGGCGCGATCAACCAGTCGGCGAAAACCTCGCGCGGATCACGGTCTGCCGGAAGTTTGATCTTCTTGCCATCCGGGAAGCGCGTCACGACCGGACTGCTGCGAGGCAACCGTGGCTGTGAGTTGCTGACCGCAGCAGAAATGTGGTTGGTCATGTTGGTTTCTGCGGGAGCGGTGCCGGTGGTTAGCGGCTCCAAATCCCTGTCTGGATTCCAGAAGACCACTTCTTCTTTCCACTCACGTGTGGGCTTGTAATCAACCTGCGAAAAAAACAGAGCCATGCCCGCCAGCCGGTTGGTGGGCCAAATTTCTGCGCGCGTTCCCATGAATGTCAGTGCCACCGTGGTCGCGATGCCTTCCGGCGTGCGGTTTTGCATGGCGCGGAAAAAGTTGACTGGCCCTACGCGGAAGTTGCTGCCGTTTGCGGTAAGCAATGCGCGCGCAAACTGGTCGTACGGCTGGTTATCACGGACCGCCGTGCGTATCCAGTGGTGGTAGGCCTGTGCGGCGTTGGGCCAGAGATTAACCGGGAATTCGGCCTTCACACGCAACAGGTCGCTCCATTTCATCGCCCAGTAGTCGGCGAACTCCGGACGGCTTAGCAGACGATCAATCAGCGCAATACGCTTGTCGGGATTCTGGTCGAGAATGAAATCGCGCGCCTCGTCCGCTGTTGGCAGTGTGCCGATAACATCCAGGCAGGCGCGCCGGACGAACACTGCATCGGAGCAAAATGCCGGGTGGATACCCAGTTTAGACAGTTTACGCTCGACGAGCTTGTCAATTATGTTCGGCGGCGTGGCTGTGGTAACGCTCTCAAAAATGTTCGATGTCAGAGGCTGCACTGCAACAACGCGCAGTGCGAACTGGCAGGCAATCAAAAAGAACCAAAACACCTTCATGTGTCCCTTTCAGGAACAGGCAGGTCACGCCGCAAAATGAAGGCCATGACCTGTGGCAGATGCCTTCGTGCTGCCGCAGCAAGTGGCTTGCGGCTGTGCGGATATCATCAACCCTTAAAAATCACGAATTTGCGCATCGCAAAGTTTATCAGCATGGCGGTTACAAGGTTGGCTCCGAACGAGACCGTTGTGGTTAATCCAAAGCTCGCGATCATCCATGTCTGCAGCGTTGTGCCAATCAGCATTGAAAGACCCGAAACGGCATAGAACAAGCCGATTTCCATTAACCAATGGTGCCGCCCGCGTTTAAAGACCCAGAGAATATTGAGCAGGTAGGCTGTAAAGTTAGAAAACAGAAAGGCCACAAAGTTGTCCAGTGCCGCATTGCGTGCACGCACGGCGTCGCTCAGCACTGGCAGCTGCAAATGAAACAGCTTCGCAACCAATTCGCGTTCGGTAAGCGCCGGGAACACAATCCACGCCATAACCGAAAACAACGCGATATGCACGGCCGTCGCCAGGCCTCCGCTGATCCCGTACTTCACGACCTGCACGAACGGCCCGTGCTCCCGACCCGTAAATTGTTTCATCAGGGAATGCATAGCGCTATCTTTCTATGACCATGCCTTTACGCAAATAGGTTGGCTTATCCATATCTTGACCGTCCAGAATAGTTGGCTCGACATCCTTGAAGAGCCCCTTACCAGTATCAAACGGCAATACTGGCTGCTGAGCCTGACCGCCCTGCCGTTTCCGCCGCGGAGCTGGCACGAGCGTGTCTTTGTCGGACGTCTTTGCGCCTTTGAGATCGGCAACTTCCATCTCAGTCCAGCACTCGGCCGCCAGAATCGTTACGCCGCAGGCGCCACGCCAGGCATCGTCCACCACCGTGCCGCTGAAGAGTCTTGCATCCTTGCGCATCGCGCCATGCACCATTTCCATTGCCCGCTCCACTTCCAGAAACGTCAGATCGGGGCCACCCACTACGGCGACCAGTGCGGCTGCCGCATCGCCCAGCGCCAATCCTCCGCCAAAAAGAGGGCTGGCCAGCGCCCGGCGCACGGCATCGCCTGCTTTGTCGCCGCCCCGTGCTTCACCAACGCCAAACACGCAAGTGCCGCCGGTGGCTCGCACGATGTTGCGCAGCACGCTTGCGTCAATATCGTTCAGATAACTGCGCCGCGTTAACAGTTTCCAGATGGCATAGACGCCGAGTCCCAGCATCTGGTCTGACGCCCGGTAGGCTTCCTCGATCGTGGACGAGCGCTGGCCTTCGAAGAGGCGATCGTTTGGCACCACCACAACGATATCGGCCTCGTCCCGTAAATCTCCCAGTGCTTTGCGCGCCTGGGCCATGGTGGCCGCTCCTTCGAAAGGAAAGGGCAGGGTGGCTATAGCCAGCACCATCGCGCCGGACTCGCGCGCAAGGCGCGCCACCGTCGGCGCCGCACCTGAACCAGTGCCACCGCCAAGCGTTGTCACCAGAAATACCAGCTCCATGCCGGCGACAATCCCGTGTATGCTCTCGGCGGCTTCCTCTATGGCCAGCCGTCCAACCTGCATATCGCCGCCCGAACTCAAACCGCGGGTCAGCGTTGCGCCAATCGTCAGATGGTTGGCCACCCCGCCCGCCGCAATCAATGCTCGCGAGTCGGTGTCCACAGCGTACATGGACGGCCCGTCATCCCAGCCCTCGGACATCGCGGCCACCGCGCGACAGCCGCCAGTGCCAACTCCAACCAGAGCCATGCGCGCCGCTGCCATGACACCCGGCGTCCTGCTGCCCACGACCGCGCTCATGACGCTTCTCCCTGAGACAACAGCCCGAAGCGCCTGAATAATCCTTTCACCCAGCCGCTTTCTTCACGCGCCGAGCGTGTGAAGGCATAGCGCACCAGACCTACAGCCGTTGTATACTGCGGCCCCTGCAACGCCGAAGCGATTCCGCTCACGCCCACCGACTTACCCAAAGCGCAAGGCGTTTTGAAGATTTCCTCGGTTAGTTCGCGTAGTCCACGCAGCTGCGCTGTTCCTCCGGTAATCACCACCCCGGCCCCGATCGTATGCAGCAGCCCGTCGCGCTCCAGGGCGCGGCGGATAAGGTTCACTGTCTCCACCGCCCGCAAGTGAATAACTTTTTGCAAGGCAGACAGGCTGATGCGCCGTTCGGGATATCCGACCTCCGCCGGAACTGTTATGTGCTCACTGCGCGCGCTCTCTTCCACGCGCACGCTGCCGCGCTCGATTTTTAAGCGCTCCGCCTGGGTGCGCTGAATGTTGAATGCCAGCGCAATATCGTTAGTAATATGGTCGCCGCCGATCCCGAATGAGCCTGCCGCTGCTAACGCCCCTGCCGCATAGGCCACGTAGTTTGTTGTGCCACCGCCAAAATCTATCACCAGCGCACCGCCTTCCTTCTGCTCAGGCGTCAAAACCGCCATGGCCGAACAGATGCCACTGAACGCCATGTCGCAAACTTGCACATTTAAACTGGTCACAACATTAACCGTTTTACGCAACTGCACACGCTGTCCGTGCAGGATCAGCATATCCAGCGTTAGCTGGGAAGCTTCAAACCCCTTTGGCCGGCGACAGGGCTGGCCATCAACATAAAAATTCTGCCAGATGGAATGCAGCACCTGCCGGTCCGGCGGCAGGTTCACTGTGCGGGCGACATCGGTCACCTGGCTTACGTCGTCATCCGTTATGCCGCCTTCCGGCTTGCGGACAGGGATGTTGCCACGGTTGGAGAGCGACTGGATGTGTCCACCGCTCACGGCCAGGTATACCTGGTTGCAAGTAACGCGTCCGGTCTCTTCGGCATTGCTAATGGCTGAACGTAAGCAGACTAGCGCATTGGCGAGGTCTATCACCTCGCCCTTGCGCACTCCCGCCGAGAGATGCTCGCCTTTACCAACGATAAAGATTGTCCCGTCGTCGCGCATTTCACCTACGAGCGCGACGACCTTCGACGTCCCGATTTCGATTGCCACTACAGGCGCCAAAGCCATAATCTCACCCCTCTTTTCATTCAGTATTCCTGCGCAGGAATATACTGATCTCCAAAGGTTAAATCCAGATTTGCAATATGCTTGCCGCGCCGTTCGGCGTCGCGCAACGCCGTCACCATGCTGTTGAGTTTGTTTTCCAATTGTTTTTGCGCAGCGGCGGTGCCAGTCCCCATGCCATCCCAGGCCAGCCGGACCCGTTCGCCGCCCGCCATGTAAAGTTCGACATATTCCCGTGGGGCCACGTCCACCGTATTTATGCGCAGTTGCCGTCCGGCGGTGGTGTTACGGCAGGCGTCCACCACATCCAACGCTCTGAAAACCGAGGCTGCCACCCTGCTGCCGGGGCCAATGCCGGTTGCAGGAAAGCCCGTGATCGCCGGCAGGTCGCGCGTGCCGGGTCCGACAGTGAACACCCAGCCTTCACGATCCACGCCCCAGGACTGGAATCTACTGAGACGTGCGATGGCCACGCGCTCGGTCACTTCGATCATCAACGTATCTGGAATTTGGCGAGTCAAGCGCATCACGGAGGCGTTAGGTTGACGTTGCAGAAATAACGCGCGCTGTTTTTCCAAGTTCAAGGCAAATAGATTCTGACCCTCCTTTATGCCTGTGTACTCGCGTATATGTTGCTCGGAAAGCATTGGGCCCTCGGCCCTGATGACTAAGTGTCGCAGCGTGTAGCGAGGGTTGCCCCAGAACAAGGTTTCGCCTGTCTTCCAGAGGGCGTACCCGGTAAGCCCGAGCGCCAGCAGCGCCAAAGCCACTAATCCAAGCCATTTGGCAAGGCGGCTGCGGGCGTCTGTTTTGGCCTCCCCTAAACGGGCGTTGGCGTGCAGTCGTCGTGCGCTACTGCGAGAAGTCTTGCCGAAAAACACTGGTTGCTCCTGTTGTTTTGCAACGCGCTGATTTAACGTCCGGTAACTGCGGCGAAGCGCAAAATGCGATCGCACAGCTCTGAAAAAGTATACCCCGCGATTGCAGCCGCTTTTGGCAGCAGGCTGGTTTCTGTAAATCCTGGAATCGTATTAACCTCCAATACGCCCATCCGCCCGCGCGGATCAAGCCGGATGTCAGTACGTCCGAATCCGGCGCAACCCAGCACACGAAAAGCCGCCAGCCCCAGCATTTGGGCCTGGCGCGTTTCTGACACGCTCAGCGGCGCAGGCACAAGATAGCACGTCCGACCTTTGGTGTACTTAGAAACGTAATCATAATTCCCGCGCGGCGCGCGGATTTCCACCACCGGTAGCGCCTCGTCGCCAAGAATTCCAACCGTCAGCTCGCGCCCAGGCAGATAGTCTTCCACCAGCACCTCGCCATCGTACTGTATAGCATCCGCAAAGGCCGCCGCCCATTCGGCATGCCGGAAGACGCGGTGGATGCCAATGCTTGACCCCTGGCAGGGCGGTTTGAGCACCACTGGCAGCGGCAGCTTGCGCGCCGCAGGGTCCGACAAGACTTCCCAGGCCGGAGTGGCGATGCCTGCCGCATCAAAGGCCGCTTTCGTCAGGCGTTTGTCGAACGCCACCCGGCTGGCTTGCGGATTAGACCCGGCATATGGCACCCCGCGCTTCTCCAGGTCGGCCTGTACGCCGCCATCCTCACCGTAGGCGCCGTGCAGCGCAATGAAGACCGCATCGATCCCTGCAGGTAACGCCACCCGCGCCTTTGTAACATCAACTTCCACGACCTCGTAACCCGCCTCGCGTAAACCATTAGCCACCGCTGCCCCGGAACGTAGCGAAACCTCGCGCTCAGACGATGGCCCGCCTTTCAGTACGGCAATGCGACGAAATGGACGGGGTGGGGCAACAGGCTTTGCACGTTTTTTCATTTATCGTTCCCGTGTGTATTACCGGTGCTGTCTCTCCGAACCAAGCAAAAAGAATTCCGGCACCAGCGTTATCCCGGTTTGACGCTGCACCTTATCGCGCGCAAGCTCCATGAGGGCGTGTACGTCGGAGGCCGTGGCATTCACGGTGGTCACGATCACGTTGGCGTGCCGCTCTGAAAAATGCGCCCCGCCCAGCGCCTGTCCCTTGCAACCGCAGGCTTCCAGCAACCGTCCGGCGAAATCGCCGGGGGGATTGCGAAACGCCGATCCCGCCGAACGCAGTCCGCGCTGCCAGTCGCGCCGCGCCGCCTGGTCACGCAGCGTGGCCTCCAGCAGAGCTGACGATGTTCTGGCTAAACGCAATACTGCACTTAACACCACGCGGCCTGCCAGCCCAGGACAGTCGCGGTATTGATAGTCAAGCTCCTGCCTGCTCCAGGTGCGTTGGCTTCCATCAGGTTCGCGCGTCACCAATTCTTCCAGCACTTCGTCAAAATTCCGCCCCCAGGCCCCGGCATTGCCGCGCGCCGCGCCGCCCAGTGTGCCGGGAATACCGTGCAGGAACTCCAGCCCGCCCAGTCCGCGCGCCGCCGCTTGCGCGGCTAATGCTGTCACCGGCAGCGCTGCGCCGGCGGTCACGCTGCTGGAGGTCCAGGCCAGTGACTCGAAAACCGGACCGGTCAGACGTATGGTCAGGCCGCGCACACCGTCATCCGCCGCCAGAGTATTGCTCCCGCCGCCCAGCATCCGCCACGGCACATCAGCCCGCGTCGCCCAGTCGAGCAGCATATTTAAATCTTCCACAGTTCCAACTTCAGCCCACAAGTCGGATGGTCCACCGACCCCCAGCGTTGTGTGTTTAGCCATCGGTTCATGCGTGCGCACAGTCGTGGCCTGGCTCAATGACAGCGTCTGTATGGCGCGTTGCCAGAGGGATACGGGACTAAGCTCCGCAACCGGCAGGCCGGCCAGCGCCTCGCGCGCCCAATGTGCGATGCGTTCCACGTCGCCCGCACCAACCACGAGCAGCAGGTCGCCAGTGCCAAGACGCGTGCGCAGCGCAGCCCAGGCACCCGCCAGACTTTGCGCCACCGATACTCGTGCCGGTCCGTCGGCGGCAAGCCGGAAGCGGCCATAGAGGTCCCAGATTGTGCCGCCTTCCAGCGGCGCTTCGGAGGCGGCATAAACCGGCGTCAGGATCAAATCATCAACCCCTGAGAAGGCCGCCGGAAAGTCCGCTCCCAGCGCCCGCGTACGGGTGAAGCGGTGCGGTTGGTAGACGGCAATGATCCGCCGCTTCAATCCGCGTGCTGTGGTCACCAGCGCCGCGATCTCGCTGGGATGATGCGCGTAATCGGAAACCACCTGAATATCCTCGCGCTCCACAAAAAATTCGAACCGCCGGCGCGGCAGCTCGGCCGTCTGCAAACCGCGCCGCACAGACTCAAAATCCACCCCCAATTCGAACGCTGCCGCTGCAGCGGCCAGGGCATTGAGCAAATTATGACGTCCTGGCAGCGGCAGGCGCAATACGCCCAGCGTCAGATTGTTACGCTGCAGAGTAAAGCGCGACGAGAGCGGTTCAAGCGACACGTCCACCGCACGCACATCCGCGTTTGCGGATAAGCCGAACGACAGAGCGCCGGGACACTCCGCACCCAGGCGCGTTGCGCGCAGGTCGTCGCCCCCGTAGATTACGCGCCCGGCATTAAGCATAAGTTTTTGGAAGCAGGATTCAAAGTCCGCAACGTCTTCAAAATGCTCCATGTGGTCAAACTCGATATTGGTCACTACCGCTATGGATGGATGGTAAAGCGCCGCTGTCCCGTCGCTTTCGTCGGCCTCGGCGACAATCCATGGATCGCCCCCGACCCTGGCCGGTCCACCCAATGTTGCCACCTCGCCACCAATGCAAAAGGTGGGATCACGCCCCGCCGCCCGCAGAATGAGTGTCAGCAAAGTTGTTGTTGTGGTCTTGCCGTGTGTGCCGCTGACGGTAACCGAACCCGGCCCCGTCACCAGCACCGGTAAAACCTCGCCCCGGCGATGGACCGGAATGCCCGCTGAGAGCGCCGCCTGCAACTCAGGCGCATCTGCGGATATCGCCGCGCTATGAATCAGCCAGTCTATTTTCGGTGCAGCTGCGATCACATGCGTTGCGCTATGCCCATGGAGCACCGTCATGCCTCGCGCTTCCAGCCAGGCCGTCAGCGGGGTGGCGGCTAGATCGCATCCCGACACATGTAATCCCCGCCCTTGCAAAAGCACCGCCAGACCAGCCATGCCAATGCCGCCGATTCCCATCAAATGGACATGGCCGGCATGCTCAAGCAGCGCCGCAATGGCCAGGCGGCGCGCCTGATCGTCGAGGGCCACGGAAATCTGTAAGCCGGTTGTGTTCACCAGCCACACTCTAAGCCATTAATCCTTTTGTACCAACAACTGTTCGATGTAAAATCTGCACGGTTCGTTGTATACTCCGCACCACCCAGGTGTTAATAACAGAATCGCAACAAACAGGAGCTTGCCATGGCTTTTACTTTGAAGATTGGAGATGCGGCGCCGGATTTTGTACTGCCGGCCACGAATGAAAAAAACTATCGTTTAGAGGATTTCGCCAAAGCCCGTGCGCTGGTGGTGTTTTTTACCTGCAACCACTGCCCGTTTGTGACAGGCTCGGATGAGGCAACCAGAACGACGGCGACACGCTTCAAAGACAAGGGCGTCGCCTTTATCGGCATTAACTCCAACAGCCAGAACACGCACCCCGAGGATGATTTTGACGGGATGGTAGAGCGCATGAAGACACACCAGTTCCCGTGGATTTATGCGCGGGACATCTCGCAGGTCACGGCGCTGGCGTACGGGGCCCTGCGCACTCCGCATTTTTTCCTTTTTGACGAATCGCGCAAGCTTGTCTATACGGGCCGTAGCCTGGATAATCCGAGGGTTGCATCGGCAAGCAAAACCCATGATTTGGACCGCGCACTTGAAGATTTGCTGGCTG